>JANPOR010000215.1:0-12580 GCA_031428075.1 Hymenobacter sp.
CGCCACCGTCAGCCAGTCGGGTCGGTCGGTTCCGTTCAATTCGGTGGCCACTTCGCCCTGCACAGCCAGCGCTGGGAACCCCAGCCAGGCGTACGTGAATTGCTCGACGCCCAAGTGCAGGATGCGGCACGAAAACACGAATTGCTCCAGTTCGTGAGCCGCTGTTTTCACGCAAAAGACGCCCACCAAGCCGTAGTCGCCGAACTGGTCGCGCACGCGTACCGTGCCCCAGCGGCGAGCCGGATCGGCAAAGCTAGCGACCAGCTCTTCCTTCGAAACGCGCTTCTTGGTGAAATTGAGTTGGTTGGAACGATTGATTAATTCCTCGATGCGGACTAAGTCGGGCCCCACGCCAGGGCCCTCGTGGAACTCAATTTGCACGCCGGCGGCGCGCAGAAAGGCCAGGTTGTCGCCTTCGTACTGGGCGCGGGCCTGCTGCTGGCGCTCGAGCAGCTGGTATTGCCTGAGCCGCGAAAACTCCGGATCGGGCTTGCCGCTGGCCCGCAGGGCGGAGGCCAGCGCGGGTAGGTCGGCAGGGTCGGCAGTTTGCAGGCCGGGGTTGTAAAACGCGGCTTCGCGCAGGTTCACGGGGTTGTCGTCGAGGAATAGCGCGTTAGGGGCCCGCAGCTGCATGCTATCCAGCAACTCCTTGATGACCGGCCCTTTGGGCTGCCAGCCGATGCGCAGGAATACAAATAGCTCGCGGATGCCCAGGGCCGTGAGCTGGGCTTCGGCAGCGGCGGGGTCGTTTTTGCTCACCACGGTGTGCACGAGGCCGCGGCCGGCAGTGGTGCGCACTAGGTCCAGGTGTTCGGCAATGGGCGTGACAGCCCCTTCCGAGAGCGTACCCCGCCAGAAAGTGTCGTCCAGGTCCCAGATGAGAAGTTTTACGGGCTCAGCCATGCCGCAAATTTACGCCGCCCCGGCCCGGGTGCTTACTTTTACGCTTTCTCCCCTTCGTTTTCAATGGCTTTCGACCTCAACCACAAGTCCATCCTCGTCACGGGTGGCACCGGCTCATTCGGCAAGCAGTTCGTGCGCACCGTATTTCAGAAATTTCCGCAGGTGAAGCGGCTGGTGGTGTTCTCGCGCGACGAGCTGAAGCAGTACGAGATGGGCCAGGAATTTTCGCCGGCAAAATACCCGGCCATCCGCTACTTCATCGGCGACGTGCGCGACGGCGAGCGTCTGCACCGCGCCTGTGAGGGCATCGACATCGTGATCCACGCCGCTGCTCTCAAGCAGGTGCCCGCCGCCGAATACAACCCGATGGAGTGCATCAAAACCAATATTTTTGGGGCCGAGAACGTGATTAACGCGGCCCTCGACTGCGGCGTAAAGAACGTGGTGGCCCTGAGCACCGACAAAGCCGCCGCGCCCATCAACCTGTACGGGGCCACCAAACTGTGCTCCGATAAGCTGTTTGTGGCGGCTAACAACATGAAAGGCAGCCGCGATTTGCGGTTTTCAGTGGTGCGCTACGGCAATGTAATCGGCTCGCGGGGGTCGGTGGTGCCGTTCTTTTTGAAGGAGCGCCACACCGGCGTCCTACCCATCACCCACCCCGACATGACGCGCTTCAACATCTCGCTCGAAGAAGGCGTGGACCTGGTGCTGTACGCGCTGGAGCACGCCTGGGGCGGCGAGATTTTTGTGCCGAAAATTCCTTCTTATAAGATCACGGAAGTGGCCCGCGCCATCGGCCCCCACTGCGAGCAGCGCATCGTGGGCATCCGCCCCGGCGAGAAGTTGCACGAGGAGATGATCACCGAAACCGACGCCCTGAGCACGGTGGAACTGGACCGCTACTACGTAATTTTGCCTAATACCCCGCACTGGAACGTGGATAAGTTCGTGGCGCATTTTCACGGCCGGCGGGTGCCGTTGGGCTTCCACTACGACTCGGCCAACAACAACGAATGGCTCGACGCGGCCCAAATTCAGGAGGAAATCCGGCTGCACGTGGATGCCGGGTTTACGGCGTAGGCGGGCCCCGCTATCTTTGAGGGCCATGCCCGACTCTCCTTTTCGTCCCGCCCACCCCCTGCCTTACGGCCGCCAACACATCACCGACGCCGACGTGGCCGCCGTGGCCGAGGCCCTGCGCGCCGACTTCCTTACCCAGGGGCCCCGCGTGGCGGAGTTCGAAACGCAGTTTGCAGCTTACATCGGGGCCCGGTACGCCGTAGCCGTCAGCAACGGCACCGCAGCCCTGCACCTGTGCGCCTTGGCGCTGGCCGTGGGGCCCGGGCAGCGCGTCATCACCTCGCCCCTCACCTTCGCGGCCTCGGCCAACTGCGTCCGCTACTGCGGCGGCGAGGTGCAGTTTGCTGATATCGACCCCGAAACTGGGCTCCTCGACCTCAACCAAGTGCGCCAACTGCTAGAAGCGCATCCTAAAGGCCATTTCCAGGGCCTGATTCCGGTAGATTTTGCCGGGCTAGCCATGGATTTGGTGCAAGCCAGGGCCCTGGCCGACGAGTTTGGCCTTTGGATTATCGAAGACTCCTGCCACGCGCCGGGCGGCTTTTTTGTGGATGCACACGGCCAGGAGCAGCGTTGCGGCAGCGGGCAGCTGGCCGACCTGGCCATCTTCAGCTTTCACCCCGTCAAGCACATCGCTACCGGCGAGGGCGGCATGATTACCACCAACGACGAGCGCCTCTACCACCGCCTGCTGCGCCTGCGCACCCACGGCATCACCCGCGACGAGGCCTCCTTCGTCAACCCCGGCGAGGGCGGCTGGTACATGGAAATGCAGGAGCTGGGCTACAACTACCGCCTTTCCGACATCAACTGCGCTTTGGGCCTAAGCCAGTTGGCACGCGCCCACGAAGGCTTAGCCCGCCGCCGCCAGTTGGCCGCCCGCTACGACACGGCGTTTGCCCGGCTGCCCGGCGCGACGCCACTGGCGCCCGGCCGCTCCGGCCACGCGTACCACCTCTACGTCGTGCAAGTGGCCGACCGGCGCGGCCTGTACGACTTCCTCAAAACCCGGCAGATTTTTGCGCAGGTGCATTACATTCCGGTGCATCTGATGCCGTATTATGAGCGGCTAGGCTGGAAAAAAGGCGACTTTCCACAGGCCGAAGCCTACTACACCCGCTGCCTGAGCTTGCCTCTCTACCCCACGCTCACCGACGAAGAGCAGGATTACGTGGTGGCCTGCGTGGCGGAGTTTCTGGCCCGCTGACCAAGGCCAAGGCTCATTTGTTACTTACTAATCGTTAACTCCTCCTTGAAACTTACTCAACAGGAAGATTTCTGGTCCGGCGACTTCGGCCGCGAATACACCGACCGCAATTCGCGCCACTTAGCTGAGTGGAACGCATTTTACGAAGCCACCTGGGGCCGCACCAAGCTGGCCATGAACGCGGAATTCTTGGGGCCCCTCAACCGCGATGCCCGCATTCTGGAGGTGGGCTGCAACACCGGCATGCAGCTCAAAGGCCTGCAGGAAGCCGGTTTTCAGAACCTCTACGGCGTGGAGCTACAGGCCTACGCCGTCGAAAGAGCCAAGGAATATTCTCAGCACCTCAACCTGGTGCAAGGCAGTGGCTTCGACCTGCCTTTCAAGGATAATTTTTTCGATATGGTGTGCACCAACGGCGTCTTGATTCACATCGCCCCGGCCGATTTGCCGGGCATCATGGCCGAGATGGTGCGCTGCTCGCGGCGCTACATCTGGGGCTTCGAGTACTACGCGCCAGCCACCACGGCCGTGCCTTACCGCGGTAATGAAGGCTTTCTGTGGAAGGCCGACTATGCCCAATTGTTCCTGGACCAATTCCCGGAGCTGCGGCTGGTGAAGCAAGAGCTGTACCCGTACGTCAAGGCCGCCGAGCTAGGCAACCAGGATGTAATGTACCTGCTGGAAAAAGCCTCTTCCTAATGCATGAGGCCCTGCGCATCGGCATTGTTTCCCAGGCCCGCATGACCAGCACGCGCCTGCCGGGCAAGGTGCTGCTCCGGGCTGGAGCCGACTCGCTGCTGGGCTGGCACTTGCGGCGCCTGCGCCAGACTGGGCTACCGGTGCTGCTGGCCATCACCACCAACGCAGCCGACGACGTGCTGGCCGACTTCGGCGCGACCCACGGCCTGCCCGTGACGCGCGGCGACGAGCACGACGTGCTGGGACGCTTCCAGCTTTGTGCTCAGGAACACGACCTGGGGGCCCTGGTCCGAGTCACCAGCGACTGCCCGCTCATCGCCCCGGAGTTAATTGCGGAAGGCGTAGCCCGCTACCGGGCCGCCGCCGACCCGCGCCTTTACTTGTCGAATGTGCTGCGCCGTACCTACCCGCGCGGGTTCGATTTCGAGATTTTCTCGCGCGAATTGCTGAACGAAGCCGCCGCGCGGGCCACGCTGCCCGCCCAACGGGAGCACGTAACGCCTTATATCAACCAGAACTGCTCTGGGGCCGTGCGCTTCGCGCACCTCACCCGCGCCGCCGATGCCAGCCGCTTCCGCCTCACGGTGGACACCGCCGAGGATTTCGCTTTGATCGATGCGCTGTTGACCAAGTATGATGCAGGCCAGCTCAGCGGCGAAGGGCTGATTACCTTGCTCGAAGCCCACCCCGAGCTGATGGCATTGAACGCGGCGGTTGAACAGAAAAAAGCCTGACTTGTGGCGACCCCGTCCTTCCCCGTAGAGCCCACTGGCCCAGCGCCTAACGGCCCCCACGAAACGGCGGGAGCCGCTGCTTCGCGAGGGCCCCGCCTGGTGTTGCGGGCCGATGGTAATCCAAGTATCGGACTGGGCCACGTGACGCGGCTGCTAGCGCTAGCCGGAATCCTGCGCGGGCAGTTTGCCGAAGTGGTTTTTGCGGCCCAGGCGCCCACCGATTCGTTGCGGGAGCTGCTTTCCGCGGCAGGCCTACCGGTGCGGGAGTTGCCCGTGCAGCCCCCAGCCGCCGAGGCCACTTGGCTGCGGCAGCACCTGCTACGCCCCGACGACGTGCTGGTACTCGACGGCTACGGCTTCGATTTCGAATACCAACAGGCCGTGCGGTTCGGCGTGCGGCGACTGGTCTGCCTCGACGATTTGCACGCTTCTGCGTTTGCAGCTGATTTGGTGCTGAACCCGGCCGGCGGCGTTTCAGAAGCTGCTTACGCGCTGCATCAGCCGGGGGCCCGGCTGCTGGCTGGGCCAGCATTCGCACCGGTGCGGACTGAGTTTTGGGAAAACAGCAAGTCGATGGCCGGCGCGGAGGCCCACCCCAACACGGTACTGCTGTGCCTGGGCGGGGCCGACCCGCGCCGCCTCACCCAGCAGGTGGCCACGCAGTTGCTGGCCCTGCCAGCAACTGCGGTGCGGGAGCTGCACGCAGTGGTGGGGGCCGCTTACCAAGGCTGGGACGCGCTGCATGAATGGGCCGGCGGCCAACCCCGCCTGACCTTGTACCGGGCCCTGCCGGCCGCGGCGCTAGCCGGCCTGATGCGCCGCTGCGGAGCGGCCGTGCTTTCGCCCAGCACGGTCAGCTACGAGTACTGCGCGGTTGGTGGGGGCCTGCTGTTCACCCTGCCCACGGCCGACAACCAGCACGACCTCAACCAATTTTTGCGCGGCGCTGGCCTGGCCCTGCCCTACCCCAGCGCCCCCAACGTGCTGGCTGGCCCCGAGGTGGCCCGCGTGGCAGCACAGCTGCAGGCTGCCCAGCGCCACTACTTCGACGGATGGGCCCCCGTGCGGCTGCGGCAAGCATTTGCTGCCGTGCAAGTGCCACCGCCGTCCTTTAGCCTGCGCCCCGTGGGGGCCGACGATGCGGACTTGCTACTGGCCTGGACCAACGACCCCGACGTGCGCCGGCATTCTTTCAGTCCGGCTCCGGTGTCCCGCCCCACCCACGAGGTCTGGCTCCAGGCGCGCCTAGCCGACCCGCAAGCCCTGCTGCTGCTGGCCGAAGATGCCCTTAAGGGGGGCCCCGTGGGACTTATTCGGTTTCAAGCCGACAACCAAACAGCTACCCTGGGCTACCAGCTGACGGCCGAATGGCGCGGGCGCGGGCTAGCCGCCCCATTGCTGCTGGCCGGCACCGAAGCGGCCCGGGCCCGATTTGCGGGGCTGCGCCGGGTGCGCGGGCTGGTGCAAGCCGACAACGCAGCTTCGGTACGAGCCTTTGAGCGGGCCGGGTTCGCGCAGGAAGCCGCGGCCCCGGACGCGCTGCCCGGGAGCCTTACTTTTGTTTGGATTGTCTGAGCGAAAGGGTCGGCCCGTTGGCCGATCAACGCTGCGGCCTTCATTCCCTCATGCAGATTGGTTCCTACCGGCTCGGCCCCGACCAGCCGCCGTTCATCATCGCCGAAATGTCCGGCAACCACAACCAGAGCCTCGACCGGGCCCTGGCCCTGGTGGATGCCGCTGCCCAGGCCGGCGTCCATGCCCTCAAGCTTCAGACCTACACCGCCGACACCATCACGATGGACACCGGCTTCACCATCCGCGAGGAAGGCCAGTCGCTGTGGGAAGGCCGCAATTTGTACAAGCTTTACCAAGAAGCGCACACGCCCTGGGCGTGGCACGCCGAGATTTTTGCCCGGGCCCGGCAGCACGGAATGCTGGCCTTCAGCTCGCCGTTTGACGAGACGGCGGTGGATTTCCTGGAAACGCTCGACGTGCCAGCGTACAAGATTGCCTCGTTTGAAAACGCCCACTGGCCGCTGCTGCGCAAGGTGGCCGCCACCGGCAAGCCCGTTATTCTGAGTACCGGCGCAGCCACGCTGGCGGAAATTGATGAGGCCGTGCGGGTGCTGCGCGAGGCCGGCTGCCGCGATTTGGTGCTGCTCAAATGCACCAGCACCTACCCGGCCTCGCCCCAGAACACCAACCTGCGCACCATCCCCGTGCTGGCCGAAACCTTCCGTTGCCCGGTGGGCCTGAGCGACCATACGGTGGGCGTGGGGGCCGCCGTGGCCGCCGTGGCCCTGGGGGCCTGCGTCATTGAAAAGCATTTCACCCTGAGCCGCGCCGAGGGCGGCGTCGATGCGGCGTTTTCGCTCGAACCCCACGAGCTGAAGCTGCTGGTGGAAGAAACCGCGCGGGCCCACCAGGCCCTGGGTACGGTGCAGCTCTGCGTCCAACCCAGCGAAGAAAAAAGCCGCGTGTTCAAGCGCAGCATCTACGTGGCCCGGCCCATCGCGGCGGGCGAAGAATTTACGGCCGATAACCTGCGCATCGTTCGCCCCGGCGACGGCCTGCTCCCCCGCCACTGGGACCTGGTGCTGGGCCGCCGCGCCGTGCGCGCCCTGGCCCCCGGCACGCCCCTGACCTGGGATGCGCTCTAGCTTGCTCCTCCCGATGACCCGCCGCCTGCGCGACATCTTGCAGCTGCGCTTCACGGCGATTTTCGCCGGCATGTCGCCCGCCGCGCTGGAGAGCATTTCCCCCACCAATCCGCTTAAGCGCCTGGCGCGGGTCGGGGCCTACGCGGCGCTGCGGCTGGTCGGCCACCTGCTCCAACCGGTGCGCAAGCCGGCTAATTTGCGGGGGGCCGTGTGGCTCTATGTGGTGAGCGCCAACAACTACGAGGCCCTGCAATTCATCGCCGCGGCCCGGCCCGATGCAATGCTAGTGGCCGGGCAGGGCAAGAACATCGGGCGTTATAACAAGGTGGTGAACCGCCTTTCGCTGCGGCGCAAAATTCTGTATTACTGGCAATATCCGCTAGTGCTGGCAGGATTGGTGCGCACCGAAGGGCCCCGGGCATGGCGGTTCTTCGACTTGGTTTTCTACGCCGTCGGCTATTACGAAGTGTACCGCGGGGCCCTGCGCCGTGACCGGCCCCGGGCCGTCATTTTCGCCAACGACCACAACGACGACTCCCGCGCCCTGCTGCTGGCCTGCCGCGCCGAAGGCATCCCCACGGCCTACGTGCAGCACGCCAGCGTGAGCACCAACTTCCCGCCCCTGGGCTTCGACCTGAGCCTGCTCGAAGGCCAGGACGCACTCGACAAATACCGGCTGTGCGGCCCCGTGCACGGCCGCGTGGCCTTGGTGGGCATGCCCAAGGCCGATGCCTACCTGGCCCGCCGCAACACGGCCCCGCAGGTGCGCCGCGTGGGCTTGGCCTGCAACGTCCACGACCCGCTGCCGGCCTTGCAGGAAACCTTGGCTTACCTGGCGCGCGAACTGCCCAGCCTCGCCTTCAGCCTGCGCCCGCACCCAAGCGACCCGCGCGACTTTGGGCCCCTGCGCCGGGCCCTGCCGCAGCTGCAGTGGTCGGATGCGCGCCGGGAAAATGTGTTCGAATTTCTGGAGAACCAGGACGCGCTGGTGGCCGCCGATACTTCTACCCACCTCGAAGCCACACTACTGAACGTGGCCAGCCTCTACTACCGCTTCGGGGCCAACCCGCTCACCGACGATTACTACGGCTACGTGGCCCACGGCTTGGTGCCCCGGGCCGATACCCTGCCCGCGCTGGCCGACTTGCTCGGGGCCCTCGCCCGCCACAAGCCCGCCGACCTTTACCGCCGCGCCGCCTACTACAACGCCACCCTCGGCACGCCCGACGAAGGCCACGGCCAGCAGCTGGCCACCCGCGTGCTGGGCGAATGGCTGGACGAGACGCCCGCCCCCGCCGGCCCATCCGCCTGAGCAGCGGTCCATCCTACCTTCGCGCCCATGCCCGCCGCTCCCGTTAATTATCCTTCGCCGCCCGCCGCCTCTGTGCCGGCCGATGCGCGCCTGGCCTACGTGCTGGCGCACTTCCGGCAGGCCTACACCGACGTGCCCGCCGTGGCCGTGGGCTACGCTGGCAGCGGCGCGCCGGTGGAAGTGGCCAACCGCGCCGGGGCGTTTTTCAGCCAGACCCAACCCCAGCCGGCCGCCCCCAATTGGCGCGACTGGCACGGCCAGCGGGTGCCGTTTTTCTTCGATGATGAGGCGCGGCCCCTGCTCACGCTCATACCGGGCCGGGCCGAAATAGCGGTCGATATTATCTCCGCTGCTTTTTACTTGCTTAGCGGGTGGCAGGAATATTTTTCGGTGGAGCGCGACCGGCACGGGCGGTTTTCCTACGCGGGCAGCGTGCAGCAGCGGTTCGGCTTTGTGGCCCTGCCGGTGGTCAATTATTACTTCGACGTGCTGAAAACGGCCATCGAGCACGTGGCGGGCCGGCCGCTGCACCTGCGCCGCTGGGCGGGCGGGGCCCCGCTGGCCGCCTTCATCACCCACGACGTCGACAGCTTGCACGGCGGCTGGGGCACGGCCGCGCGGCACCGGCTGCGCCGGGGCCAAATGCTACCACTGCTGAAGCTGTTGTGGAGCCGCGCCCGCCACGGCCGGGGGCCCTGGGACAATTTGGAGCAGGTGCAAGCCGAAACGGCGCGCTACGGGGCCCCGTCCACGTTCTTCATTTTGGGCGATGCCCGGCCGGCCGCCAACGGCGTGTTGAATGCCGATTACGGCGCCCACGCCCCGGCTTTCCTCGAACGCCTTAGCCGCCTGGCCGCCACCGGGGCCGAAATAGCCAGCCACGGCAGCTACGGCACCGCCGAGAACGCCGGTCGTTTGGCCCAAGAGCTGGCGGCGCTGGGGACCCTGGTTCCGCGCGGCAACCGCTTCCACTACCTCTGCTGGGGGCCCTCGCGCACGCCCGGCGTGCTGGCCCAAGCAGGTGTGGACTACGATTCGACGCTGGGCTTTGCCGAGCATTTTGGGTTTCGGAATTCCTACTGCCTGCCGTTCTTTCCCTTCGATTTTGCGCGCGGCCGGGCGTATGGTTTCCTCGAAGTTCCGCTCAACGTGATGGACGCCACCTTGCACCACCCCCACTACTTGCAGCTGGGCCCCGACGACGTTTTGCCCGCCCTCGCGCCCATGCTGGCCGAGATTGAGAAATTTGGCGGGGTGGCCACCGTACTCTGGCACAACCAGAACTTCGACCCGGCCAACGCCGTGAACGGCCCCCGGCAGTTCCACGAAATAATGGGCTGGCTGCGCGGCCACGGCGCGGCTTTCCGCACGGGGCGCGAAATTTGGGCCGAGTTTCCGGCGGCGTAGGGCCCCGGCGGTTTTTGCTTTCTTCTTTTTCAGCCCCCCTCCTTTGGGAATTGTTCAACGCCAGGGCCTCCGCAACACCCTGATTTCGTACGTCGGCCTGGGCATCGGGTTCGTCAGCAGCACGCTGGTGCTCACGCGCCTGCTCACGCCCGCCCAGCTCGGCCTCACCTCGGTGCTGGTGGCGCTGGCCACGTTGGCGGCCCAGCTGGCAGCGTTCGGGTTTGCCAGCACGGCGCTGCGCTACTTCCCCTACTTCCGCGACCCCAAAACCGGGCATTCGGGCTTCCTGCCGCTGCTGCTGGGCGTGCCGCTGCTGGGCTTTGCGGCGGTGGCGGGGCTGCTGTGGGCGGGCAAGGGCCTGGTGCTGCGCCAGTACGCCGCCGACGCCCCCCTGCTGGGGCCCAACTACCCGGCCGTCATCCTGCTCACGCTGGCCGTGCTGCTGCTCTCGCTGCAAGACGCCTATCTGAAATCGCTGTTCCACACCGCCTTTTCGTCGATTTTGCAGGAAATTTTTTTGCGGCTTTACATCGTGGGAGCGGCGCTATTGTTTTGGCGCGGGGTGTTATCATTTAATGGTTTCGTGCTGGCTTATGTGGGCGGCTACGCGCTGGTGGACGTGCTGCTGGCGGCCTACCTGCTGGCCATCGGCGAGCTGCATTTGCGGCCCACGCGGGCCGTGCTGCGGGTGCGGCCCTTACGCGAGCTGCTGGCCTTCGGCGGCTTCGCGCTCCTGGGCAACCTCTCGGGCACCATCATGGTCACCATCGACGCTCTGATGGTGGGGGCCAAACTCAGCCTGGCGGCGGCCGGCATCTACGCCATCGCCTTCAACATCAGCACGGCCCTCACGCTGCCTTTCCGGGCCCTCTACAAAACGGCTTTTCCGCTCATTGCCGGCTATTGGAAAGACGGCGCGCTGGACCAAATGGCCGCTTTCTACGCCCGCACCACCCGCCTCAACACCGTGCTCGGCTGCTACCTGGGCCTGGGCCTGGCCCTGAACCTCGACTTCATCTACGGCCTCATCCACCGCCCGGCCTACGCCGCCGGCACCTCGGCCGTGCTGCTGCTGCTGGCCGGCCGCTTGGTCGACGGCATCACGGGCGTCAACGGCATCATCGTCCTCACCTCGCCCCGCTACCGCTTCGATCTGGTGTTCAACGCCAGCCTCGCCGGGGTCATCGTGGTCCTCAACGCCCTGCTGATTCCGCGCCTGGGCCTGGCCGGGGCGGCGCTGTCCAACTGCCTGGCCCTGGTGGGCATCAACTCGCTGCGCACTTGGTTTGTGTGGCGCGCCTACGGCATGCAGCCCTTCGACCGGCGCATCCTGGTCATCGGGGCCCTGGCGGCGGCGGCCGGCGCGGCGGCGTGGCTGCTGCCCGTGCCGCCCAATATGTGGCTGGCGCTGCTGCTGCGCGGCGGCGTGCTCACGGTGCTTTACGCGGCGGGCCTGCTGCTCACCCGCGCCGCCCCGGAGGTGAACGACTTGGCTGCCCAAGGCTGGGCGCGCCTGCGCGGGCACCGGGCATAGGCAGCGGCTGGGGCCCTCAAAGCCCGTGTAGTCGGGAATAATGCAACGGTAGGCCGAAAAAATGCTTTGGATGAGCTTACTGGCACAACTGCTGACCTTACTGGTCGATAGGATGTGCTTACTGAGACGGCGGACGGCTCTACTGGCTTTAAGGAGGAGCCTTCTGGCTTCCAGCGCGCCGGTACTGGCGTCCAGGCGGGAATTACTGGTGCAACTGTCGGGCCTATTTGCCGCCTGGAAGCATAGTTTATAGCGGTTAATGCAAGATTTATTGTGGAGCTTGCCGCACGGCTCGTTTTTAAGGCCGTGGCTGCCGGGCCATCCGGCATATTGATTTCCATTTATACCGTGAAACAAGTTACTGTTACTGCTAAATACCCCATGTCGCAGGGCGACCTGCTGCTCACCTGCCACACTAAAGCCGGTTTTATGAACCGCGACGCCGGCGCCTTCACCACGCGCGGCGTGGCGAAAACGCGCATCGACGCCTTCAAAGCCCAAACCAACGTGGTGGCCCAATTGCCCAGCGACGCGCAACTCGATTTTGAGAAGCAGACCCTCACCGCCGCTTCCTTCGCCCAGCGCCAGGTAATGGAAGGCGGCATGGCCACGGTGATGAGCCAAGTCGCCATCGTGCACGACGCCCGCAGCCCCGCTTACAAAGCCTTCGGCAGCGCCGGCCTCTACAACGCCAGCGAGGGCGATTTTTACGTGAACATGGGCCACCTTCTCGACTGGGCCACCGCCCACGCCGCCGAGTACCAGGCCCAGGGCCTCACCCCCGCCCAGCTCCAGGCCCTCACCGCCGCCAACACCGACTACCTCGCCGCCCTCAAGGCCCAGCGGCTGGCCATCTCGGGCCGCAGCGCCACCACCCAAACCCGCCAAATCGCCCTCAACGCCCACTACGACGAGCTATCCGCCCTCTGCAACATCGGCCAGGGCCTCTTCAAACAGTCCGACGTGAGCAAGTACGACGACTACGTGGTGGCTGCCACCGTGCATTCGGCCGCGCCCGCAGTGCCCCCGGCCAAGTAAGGG
>JANPOR010000216.1:0-6679 GCA_031428075.1 Hymenobacter sp.
GCCGCCTGGTAGTTGGCCGTGTTGGCCGTGCGCTCCGAGGCGGGGTACTGGAACCGCAGCGCGATGCGGCCGCCGTTGCCCGTGCCGGGCCCGGTGGTGAAGTCAGACACGCCCGTGCGGCGGTAGTTGTAGTACGCTTCCAGGCCTGAGTGCCGAAATAAGGCCAAGTACTTCTGCTGCAAAATCTGGGTCAGGCCAGGGGTCCCGGCCGCGTACTTCACGACGGGTTGGGCGTAGTAGGCGGCGTAGTCTACCACCACGGGGTAGGTGTCGTAATTCGACGACGCCGTCACGTCCGTCGAGCCGGGACGGTAAAAGGACGCGGTGTAAGTGCCGCTCGCGGGCAGGCCGTAGAACGCCATCGACGCCTGGATACCAGCCGTGTAGTACGTCTCGGCGTCGGTGCCCGGCAACCAGCCGCGGTTAATGCCTTCGGCGATGTTGAAGGCCAGCTCGGGGTAGCCAATCTGGATGCTGGGCTCGCCGGTGAGGGTGGAGAAATAGCGCTTGCGGTTCAGGAACGAGTATTTCTGCAAGCCGGCGTTGTTGTACATCACGCCCAGGTCGAGGCCGGGGTCGGCCCCCACGAAAGAGGCAAAATCGGTGGGGCTCTGCTTTTGGTTGTCGACCAGGTCGCGGGCCGGCTCGCAGGTGGCGAACACGCGTGGATCCCGGAGCTGGGTGAGCAGGCCCACGTAGGTGGCGGCCATGTTTTTGCGCGAACCGTCCTGCCCGAAGTTGCGGTTGTTGTTAGGGTAGAAGTTGTTGGTGGCCGCCACGTAGGTGTACTGCATGTTGTCGGCGGCGCTGGTCATGAGCGGGTACTTGGTGGGATTACCCACCACGGCTGCGAACTGCCCGGCCACGTTCAGGTCCGCATCGCCGTTTTTCTTGCTTAGGGCCAGTAGCAAGCGTACGCGCAGGGTATTCACCACCTGCTGCCATTTCCTGAGGTCGCCGTTGAAATAGATGTCGTTGCTCAGGCCGGCGCTGCCGCCGGCGATGAGGGTGGTCAGGTCAGCGTTAGACGTCTCCAGCCACTTAAATGCTTGCACGAACACCGCTTTCTGCGGGTCGTACACCGGCGTCAGGCCTTGCAGGCTCTGCAAGGCCTGCGACTGCGGGATGTCGCCCATCTCCAGGCTCATGCGGGTGAAGAGGTAGGCCCGGAAGAAGTTGCCCAGCGCCTCGTACGGGTTCACGGCCGGCGAGCCGGCGGCTAGGGCCTGCTGCTCCATCAGGCCCACGTTTTTGAGGGTGTTGTAGTATACGGTGCCGTCGCCGAAATCGTAGCGGTTGTTGCCGTAGTAGTCGTAGTTGTTAATGTAATACTGGTTCCAGGCTTCGTACTGGCCGTTGGGGGCTTCGAAGGCATCGTTGAGGACGCCGTTGAAGAGCAACGCGGCCGGCACGCTGTTGGGCTTGTTCTCGTTGACGGTCAGCTCGTCCAGCGTCTTGTTGCAGCCGGTGGTAGCCAGGGCGAGGCCCACGAGCAGCCCACCGGTTTTAAAGATATTTTTCATGTGTGAAGAGGCGGGGCGGTTAGAAAGCAGCGTTTAGGTTCAGGCCGTAGCTGCGCACGGTGGGCGATTGCAGGCCCGTCACGCTGATGGCGGAGTTGTACTGGTCCAAGTCCACGTCTTTGAAGCGTTTGTCGGCGTAGAAGTAGAGTAAGTTGCGCCCGATGAGCGACACCGATACCCGCTGAATGAACGTGCCTTCCAGCAACGAGCGGGGCAGTTCGTAGCTGATGGTGACCTCCCGCAGTTTGCCGTAGGTCTTGCTCATCAAGTTAGACTCCTGCACGTTATAGTACTTACTCACGTAGTCCTGCACGAAAGCGACTTGCGTATTGGGCGCGTACTGCAAGGCTTCGGAGTTTAGAATCTGACCGGTCTGCGAGTCGTAGTTGATCTTGCCCCCATTGGCAATGACCACGCCTTCGCCCACGTAGACGCCGTTGTAGCCCTTCACACCGAAGTTCTGCCAATCTTGATATCGGGCGTCGCCCAGGGCCCCCTCGGCGGTGAGGGCGTTGCGGCCCCCGCGCATGGTTTTGTTGAACATGTAGTCGGTCGTGACCCCGCCCACCGCACCGTCGAACTGGAAGCCCAGGCTCAGTGATTTGTAGTGGAACTTGTTGTAGACGCTCCAGTTGTAGTCGTTATTCAGGTTGCCCAGGTACTGCCGCACCGGATTGGCCAAGGGCTTGCCGGCCGCGTCGTTAACGATTTGCCCGTCGGGGGCCCGCACGAAGGCCGTGCCGTAGAACTTGTCCGTCCGGTCGCCCTTGGCGAAGAAGGTCTGGTACAGGCTTTGGCCCGCCGGCAGCTCGTCGAACACCTTTTTGAAGGTAGACCAGTTCACGAGCACGTCCCAGCCGAAGCCGTTGGCGTTCTGCACCGGGGCCCCGGTGAGGCTCAGCTCGTAGCCGGTCGTCTTGGTTTTCAGGGCGTTGATGTACTCGGTCGTATAGCCCGTAGCCGAGGAAAGAGGGTTCGGCAGAATCTGGGGGCCGTCGAGGTATTGAAACGCAGTGGCTCCCAGGCCCAGCCGGTTGCCCAGGAACTTGACGTCCAGCCCTTCCTCGTAGTTCACGCGGGTGCTGGTCTTCAGGCCGGGCGCAAACAGGTTGTTGGTGCCGTAGCCGGCCGTCTGGTTGTTGTAGGGCTTGCTCGTTGAGTAGAACGACTGAAGCGAGTAGTCGGGGCCGTTGTAAGGCGAGGCGTAGGTGTTGCCGTAATCCAGCGGGTTACTGAAGAGCGAGTTGTCGGTGCGGCCGCCAAATGCAGTAATCGAGTTAAACGGCGCCGGCCCGATGGTGGGCGACGTGGCATCGGTCCGGATGTTAGCATAGGAGCCGCGCAGCTTCAGGAAGGAAATGAAGCCAGGCACTGGTACATAGTCCGACACCACCGTGGCCAGCGATAAGCTTGGGTAGTAGTAGGTGGTCGGGGTCTGGAACGCCGACGATCGGTCCACGCGGCCCGTGGTGGAGAGAGTGGCGTAGCGGCCCAACGAGGCGTCGAGCGAGTAGTAGGCGCTCAGCACCCGCATCTGCGAGTTGAAACTCGTGGACTGCACCGGGTTCAGCGAGTTGCTGAACGCGTACACTTCCGGCACGTTCAGGTAGTCGGTCGAGGTCCAGTTCGAATTGTAGGTGAAGTTGCGTACGTTGCCGCCCACCAAGCCGCTCAGGTTGAAGAATTTCTGCGGCCCAAGGTCGTAGTTGAAATTCAGGAAGCCTTCGACGTTGTTGTCGAACAGGTTGCGGCGGTCTTCACGGTAGTCGCCCAGGTTGCCCTCGCGGCCGTAGGGATGGGCCGAGAAGGGCATCTTTTCGGTGCGCAGCAGGTTGTAGGTGCTGATTTGGGTGCGCAGGGTGGCGCTCAGGTGGTCGTCAACCTTGTAGTTGCCAGTGAGGTAGCCGTAGGTGTCGTTCTTGTAGTGGCCGCGGGCCCACTTCTCCGTCATCAGCCAGGGGTTGTGGTAGCGCTGGTACTCGGCAAACACCGATTGCGTGCCCACCTTGCCCGGCTGCCAGATGCCGCGGATGTCGGGCGCGTTCACGTCCCAGTCGGCGCCGGTCCATACCACCGAGCTATATATTAGACTGTTGGGGCCGTAGTCAACGTCGGGAAAATTGTCCGTGAACTGGCGGTTGAAGTTTAGGTTGGCCTCAATCTTAAAGCGCGGGCTCGGGTTGAACGAGCCGTACATGTTAAAATTGACGATGTTCACGCCGTTGTTCGGGATGTAGCTGTCCTGCTTCTGCTGCGACACCGAGAAGCGCGTGGTGTAGTTGTCGCCGTTGGCGCTGAGCGAAACGTTGTTATTCGTCTGGAAGCCCGTGCGCAGGAAATGCTGCAAGTTGTTGGCTCCGCGCGCTACCCAGGGCGTGCCCTGGCGCACGCCGTTCACGATGGGGCTGTCGTACTGCGGAATTAGCTGGCCGTTGAAGTAGGGGCCCCACACGTCGTAGTCGCCGTCCACGCCGCCGGGGGCCCCGCCTTTGCCATCCACGAACGTGTAGAAGGCATTTTCGCCCGGCCCGTACGAGTCCTGCACCCGCGGAAACGCCAGAAACCCTTTTTGAATCGTGTTGCTGCTGTTGAGCTCTACCGTGAAGCCCTTCTTGTTTTTGTTGCCCTTCTTGGTGGTTATCAGGATGGCTCCGTTCTGGGCGCGGTTGCCGTAGAGGGCCGCAGCGGCTGGTCCTTTCAGCACGGTATAGGTGTCGATGTCGTCGGGGCTAATGTTCCAGGTGTCGGTGTCGATGGGGAAGCCGTCGACCACGTACAGCGACAGCGTGTTGCCCCGCAGCGACACATTGGGGGCCCGCAGCAGCTCGGCCGAGGGCCCCACCGACAGGCCCGCCACCTTGCCCACGAGGCCGGTGATGGGGTTCGGGTCGCGGGCCCGCACCAAGTCTTCGCCGTTCACCTGCTGCACCGCGTAGCCGATTTTACGCGTTTCCTTGCTCACGCCCAGGGCCGTGACAATTACTTCGTCCAGGGCCTTGGTGTCGGTGGCCAGCGTGACGGTGAAGGTTCTTTGGTCGGCCACCTTGATTTCCTGGGTGGCTGTGCCCACAAAGCTGAACATCAGTACCTCGCCAGGGCTGGCAGTTAGCACAAACCGGCCGTCGGTGTCGGTGCTGGTGCCTCGGGTGGTGCCTTTAATCAGCACGCTTACGCCCGGCAGGGGCTGCTTTTGGTTGTCGCTGACCACGCCGCTGACGGGGCTGCCGGAGCTTTGTGCCCGCAGCATTTTCGGCAGTAGGCCCAGCACCAGGACCAGCAGCACCAGGTGAAGTCTTCGGTAAAAGGTTCTCATAGGGAGGGGGTTAAAAAATGAAAAAAGTCGGGAAAGCCCGGCCGGCCTTATTACCGGGGCTGGTGCAGCAAGTGCCGCAGGGCCATGCGTTTGAGGTGGTCGAGGCTGCCGATGGGTCGGTGTGCTACCTTGGCCTGGTCGTCCCACTCCCGCATCCGCACGATCAGGCTCGCGTCGGGGTTTTGCTCGAATTCAGCTGCTTCGGCGGCGCTCATCACGCCGCCTTGGAAGGCTAGCGTGGCCCGGCTGGCGGGCGATAGCCGGCGCAGGTACTCCGGGTGCTTATAGGTGAGGTAGCGCTTGGCCAGCACGTGGCTTTCGACCAGCGCGGCCAGGCGCGCCGAGAAGCCGTGGGCACGCAGGTAGTCGGCCCCCAGCCGCTCGTGGTCCACCGCCCCGAAGCCGTCCATCGACGGCCCATCGGCGCCGTAGGCGCACAGGTGGCCTAGGTCGTGAAAGAAGGCGGCCAACACCACCTCGTCCTCGTGGCCTTCAGCCTCGGCCAGCGCGGCGGCCTGCCACATGTGTTCCATCTGCGACACCGGCTCGCCGATGTAATCGTCGCCGCCGTGGGCCTCGTAGAGTGCGAAGAGTCCGTCAACGGTGGCCTGCGGGGTTTCAGAGGTCAACTTCATCTCTTCTGTGCGACAAGTGGAATGAGCAAGTCCGGGACGGGCCTGCATCACTGCTTTAAGGCGGGTTATTTTCTCTTCATCGCGTCCGGCCCGAACGGCGGAGTTGGCCCGCTGGCCGCCGGCAGCCCGTTGCGGCTGCTTTTATAGTTCAAAATAATATTGGCAAAGGTCCAAGCCGGCAAGCCGCGGCAGGTCGCTAAACCGTCATCAAATCGTTAACTAATTGTGCACTCCTATTTCATATGAGTAAACACCCCGCCCCTGCTGGGTTGTGCTACACCACGGCCGGCGCCTCTGCCGGCGCCGCGACCGGTCGCTGCTCCTGGGTGCGGTAAAAAACCAGGGCGGCGCCCGCCGTACCCGCCGCCAGCAGAGCCAGGGCCAGGAAGGCGTGGCCCCAGCCCTGGCGCTCGGCCAGGGCCCCCGTGACCCACAAGGCCCCGGTGCCGCCCACGTACCCCACCGCGTCCACCAGCCCTGAGGCGGTGGCTGCCCCCCGCCGGCCGCCGGCGTCGAGCGACATGGCCCCGGCTAGAAACGAGTAGGGCCCCAGCAGCAGCAGGCCCACTAGGGAGATGAGCACCAGGGGCCCCGCGCTGCCGCTAGCCGGCCGGGCCATGAGCAGCAGTACCGGCACCAGCCCCACGCAGGCCGCCAAGATCAGTCCGCCGCGCCGCCCCCGCAGCCAGCCGTCGGAGAGGTAGCCCGCGCCCAGGATGGACGCCATGCCGAAGAGTGAATACAACGCGCTGCACCGCGCGGCCGCGCCCGCCGACAAGTGGGCCGCTTCAACCAGGTAGGTGGGCACCCAGAAACTGAAGGCTTCGCGCAGGGCCGTTAGCCCGAACGACAGGGCCAGCATCAGGCGGAAGGCCGGGCTACGGAAATAGGGCCCTAGCAGGGCAGCGAGCGAGGCGGGGGCCGTGGTGGGACCAGCAAACAAGCCGTCCGGATTAGCGGGCGGGGCGGGCAGCCCTACGCTTTCCGGGCGGCTTTTCAGGGTGAGCCAGTTGACGAGGGCTACCGCCGCCAGCACGGCCGCCGCCGCCATGAACAACCCCCGCCAGCCGAGTCCCTGCGCGAGGAGTTGCCCCAGCAACAGCTTGGCTGCGATGTCGCCCACTAAGTAGCTCAGGCTGAGCAAGCCCATGATTTTGCCGTACGAGCGGTACGAAAACCAGTTGGCCGTGGTATTGACCAGCCCGGCC
>JANPOR010000217.1:0-2604 GCA_031428075.1 Hymenobacter sp.
CCTCCGGGAAACGCTGGCCGGGTTCGGCATCGAAGGCGAGCCCACGCCGCAAGACATCAGCCGGGCCGTGGTCCAGATCCGCCGCTCCAAGCTGCCCGACCCCGCCGAGATCGGTAATGCCGGCTCGTTCTTCAAAAACCCAGAAGTTTCGCAGCGCAAATTCGACGAATTGAAAAGCCTTCACCCCGATCTGCCCGGCTACCCCGTGCCCGGCGGCGTAAAAGTGCCCGCTGGTTGGCTCATCGAGCAGGCCGGCTGGAAGGGCCTGCGCCGGGGCCCCGGCGCAGGCACCCACGGCGTGCACGACCGCCAGGCCCTGGTGCTGGTGAACCACGGCGACGCCACCGGCCACGAACTGCGCCAGTTAGCCGAGGAAATCATTCAGTCGGTGCGCCAGCAGTTCGGCATCGAGCTGCACCCGGAAGTGAACATTCTGTAAGCGACCCGGGCAGGATAGTACCGGCCGACCCCACCTCAGGGCCCCCACGCAATAATATTCGGGAGATTTCCCCTTCTACTCCGCGGGCTCGTGCTTATTGAGCACGTTGTAAACATTGGCCACCAATAACACGAAGACGCCGGCCGAAACGCTCAGCAAAACGTTGAAATATTTGGGTGCCGAAAGCGACAAGCGAAGAATAACAGTGGCCAAGGCGAAAGAAGAATACCTGAATAAATGGATGTACAAATTGCTGTACCGTAGCGAGATAATGAGAATAAATATGTCGGTAAAAATCAGAATGGTGTAGTATAAATTAAATAAGCTTTGAAGGTGATACATGTTGAAAAGATTGGCTAAGCCATAAACGGCGAGCACCACAAACACGATTAGCAGGATGCTCGCAATAATTTTTTTCAGCATGACGAAGTTGAGTTGCTCCTGCGGACTGCTGGTGATTTGCACGTGCTTTTGGGCCCGGTAAAACAAGCCGGCAATCAGGAAAATAACCACTGCTCCGAGGGCATCCGTCAATACCGGTAACAATTCCAACAAAGTGGTGGCGCTCCAGACGGTTTCCAAAGGCAAATGCCCCATTTCTTTGAACGAGTCTCGCAACAAGATCAGTGATACTATCTCAAACTGCTTCCCCACCGAGTCGGCCACCGAATGGGTAAGAGTAAAGACCAGACTCAGTATTTCGGCAATCAGCAAAACGCTGAACGCCAGCTCAATAGCAAAGAAGCGGCCGACAGTAACGGAAATCAGGTGGTAGTAGGACAGCGCACTGATGCCGACTCCAATTAAAAAAAATAGCACCACCAGATTGCTGGTGGCTTTCGAGGTCTGGAGCGAATGCCATTTTCTTTCGGTGTTGTCGTAAAGGGAGATCCAGCTTTGCAGGTATTTATCCATAGTTCACGGCCCCCGCAGCCCCGGCTGCGCCTGGCCTTTCCAGACGGGTGCCACGGCCACGATGACAACTACAAGCGGGCGGCGGACGCTTTGTTATTTTAGCACGGCCAGCGTAACGCCGTCGCCGCCGCGGTCGGCGTGCTCGTTGGCCACACTGGCCACGGCTTTCACCGAGCGCAGGTAGTCGCGCACCACTTGGCGCAGCACGCCGTTGCCGCGGCCGTGCACAAATTTCACTTCCGGCATGCCCAGCATCACGGCGTCGTCGACGAAGCTCATGGTTTTGGTGAGGGCGTCTTCGGCCCGTTCGCCGCGCAGGTCCAGCGTGGGGCTGAAGCCGGCCATGCGGTTGGTGATATTGACGCCGTTGCCGCTGGGGCCCCCGCCGCTGAGGCGGGAGGTTTTGGCCTTGGCCGCTTGCTCCCGGTCGCGGATTTCGGCGCGGCCGAGCTTTTCGAGTTGTGCCACCTTCACCAGCGTTTTGAGCCCCCCGAACATCACTTCGGCGGTTTTGCCCTTCACGCCCACCAGCTCGCCGTAGCCGTCCTGGCCTAGCAGGGCCACTTTGTCGCCGGGTTGCAAGCCGCCTACGGTGGCTTGCTCGCGCATGGCGCGTGGTTTGGGCGGCTCGATGTGCAACTCTTTCCGCACGAACGTGTCCAGCTTTTCGCGGGCCTGCTTGTTGATTTCCTTGTCGGCCTGACCCCGGCGGATTTCGCCGATGGTGGCTTCGATTTGCTGGTTGGTGTCGCGCAGCAGGGCCTTGGCTTCCTGCTTGGCGGCGCGCAGGGTTTCGAGGCGCGTGTCTTCGATGTGCTGCTTGAGGTCGGTGTATTCCTGGGCGGCTTTTTTGAGGCGGCGTTCCTGCTTGGCGGCTTCGGCGGTGTGGCGCTCCAACTCGGTTTTCTCCTGTTCGAGGCCCTCCAATAGCTGGTCGTAGCGAATTTTATCCTTGCCTACGAGCTGCGAGGCGCGCTCCACCAAGTCCTTGGGCAGGCCGATTTTGCGGGCAATCTCAATGGCAAAGCTGGAGCCCGGCTTGCCCACTTCGAGGCGGTAAAGCGGCTGGAGCCGCTCGGGGTCGTAACGCATGGCCCCGTTCACGAAGCCCGGCGTGTGCTCGGCGAAGTTCTTGAGGTTGGTGTAGTGCGTAGTGATGACACCGAACGTGCGGGCCCGGCTGAACTGCTCCAGCACGGCTTCGGCGATGGCCCCACCCAGGCTGGGCTCGGTGCCGGTGCCAAACTCGT
>JANPOR010000218.1:0-2258 GCA_031428075.1 Hymenobacter sp.
CAGTTGCCCAGCAAGATTGACTGGCCACGTCAGCGTAGCTTCCGATGTGTTGGACCAGTCATCTGGGCGTGCCCATCAAGATTGAGAGCGATAAAGGCCTGCTAACGGGCCTTTATCAGATTCTATTCAAAAGACGGTAGCTGCTAAATTACCGTGGCTGTTGCAGAACTAGTGTCCTAAGTCGACTTCTGGCTTCATAGAGGGGAGATGCAAGGCAAGAAGCCGTTTCTTGATAAAGAGATGACCCGTTTTCGGCTCTTTAAGCGGATCCCGCCGCATAATGTCCACTGCCGACTGGCCGAGCTCGTGGACTGGACCTTCCTCTATGACGCGACCCGGGCGCTTTATAGCCACACGGGGCAGCCCTCGCTCGACCCGGTCGTGTCTTTTAAGCTAATGCTCGTGGGTCGCTTGGAAAACCTGGCTAGCGACCGGCGTTTGGTCGAGCACTGCGCCTTGCGGCTGGGCATCTTTCTGTTCCTGGGCTACGAGATGGACGAAGAACTGCCCTGGCGCTCGACCGTGAGCCGCACCCGGCAGCTCTTCCCGGCGGCGGTTTTCGAGCGCCTGTTCGACCACGTCTTTGCCCAGTGCGTGGCCCGGGGCCTGGTCGCGGGCAATACGCAGGCCGTGGACTCGGCGCCGGTCAAAGCCAACGCCTCGCTGGAAGCCGTGCGCGAAATGCGGCCCGCCGGTGCTGCCGGCCCACGCTTAGCCGAGCGCATTGACTAGTCAGCGGTGCCCGCGGGCTCGGTGCTGACCGCTTCGGCCCACCAGCTGCGCAATTTGGCCACGGCCCAGGCCCGGCGGCAGGGCACGCAGTCCGGTGCCCTGGGCGCGCGGCACGACAAAGCCCGTATGCTGAGCAACAAGACGCACTACAGCCCCACCGACCCCGACGCGCGCATCTCCCTCAAGCCCGGCAAGGTCTGCGCCCTGAACTGCCTCTGCAGCCTGGCGGTCGATACGGGCCATGGCGTCATCAGCCACTTGCAGGCCGACTTGGCCGACAGCCGCGACAGCCAGCACCTGCCCCGTTTGCTCACCGGTTTACAGCGGCGGCTGCAGGCAAACGAACTGCACCTGCACGAGGTGCTAGCCGATGCCGGCTACGCCAACGGCCCTAATTACGCCCGGCGCGAAGCCGCGCACGTTACGGCCTGGATTCCTGTCCCTGGCCAGTACAAGCCCGCCATCGAAGGCTTCGCCTGCGACCGTCGCGCCGCCGCCTTTACCTGCCCCGAAGGCAAGGCCTTGCCGTTTCAGCAGGACGACACAAACCAGGACGGGGATTGGCACAAGATTTACTGGGTCGCGTGCCGCGACTGCCAGCAGTGCCCGTGCAAGCCCACGTGCGCTCCGCGGGCCCGGCGCAAGCAAATCAACCGCACGATTTACGATGCGGCCTACCGCTGCGCTGGCTCCGCCAGCACACCCGGTAGGGGCAACGGCAACGACGGGTGCGCCAGGGCACGGTCGAGCCCGTCTTCGGGAATCTGCTGCACTACTGCCTGCGCCGGCTCAACGGGCGCGCCCGTCGAGCCGGCGCGCACAAAACCATGCTGCTGGCGGCCGTGGCCTACAACCTCAAAAAGCGCCTCAAATACTGGCCCCAGCAGCAAGTAAGTGCCGCCTTAGTACTGTCATAACCACTCTTAGCCATTTTTAAGCACTGTTGGTGGCGCAGGGACGGACCTTGGCTCACTAGCGGGCGCTCTTGCAGCAGCTGCCAGCAAAATGGCCCGACTGAACCGCGTTCTGCAACAGTCACGACCGTTTTTAAAAACTCATGCCGCCGGTCACCGCTGCTATTCCCGACGCTTTGATTGTCACCCCTGTGGCTGATGATAAGCGACACATTGAGTCGTAGCTTGCATGCCTATAGCTCAACGTTTCCTTTGATTAATTCCGCTTCCGTGCAGGGCTTGCGGTGTGGGCCCGTCCTCATGCGTTTCGTTTTCTTGCTGGCCGCCGTCTGGCTGCTGGCCCTGCCCGCCCGGGCCATGCTGCTGCCCCCCGACACCGCCGCGCTCCGCATCGCCCGCCTGCCCGCCGCCGGCCTGCTGCTGCAAAAAGGCTGGCGCTACCACCCCGGCGACAACCCTGCCTGGGCCCGTCCCGACTTCGACGATAGCGCCTGGGATACCCTCAACCCCACCCGGCCCCAACGCCAACTGCCCGCGCGCCTGGGCACGGGCATCAACTGGCTGCGGCTGCGCTTTGAGCTCGGCGACAGCCTGCGGCAGCGGGCCCTGCTG
>JANPOR010000219.1:0-16459 GCA_031428075.1 Hymenobacter sp.
CGATGTTGCCGGCCGCGCGGTGTTGGCCTGGTACTCTGCCACTGCCTGAGTCCGGGGCCCTAAAAAGCAGGGCCGCCCGGTACTGGAACGGGCAGCCCCGGAGACAACCATTGGCGCGCCTGTCGCTTGGGGCCTAGCGGCGAGATTTTTCGCGTTTCGCTTTGGCTTTTTCGGCTGCTTCGGCGCGTTTTTCTTTTTCCTTTTCCTTGCGTTCGCGCGCTTCTTCCATCTTCTTTCGCTTGCCCGGGTACTTGATATCGTACTGCTTGATTTTCAGCAAGCTGTCTTGCTCGGCGATAAGAGTCCGGGTCGTAACGCGGCCCGTGAGGGAGGCAACGTCGCCCTCAGCCATCTGGGTGGTGGTGCCACCGGGGGCCGTCACGAGGCCGGTGGGGCTAACGATGTAGCCGTTGAGCAGCTTCTTATCCCCCGTGAGTGGGTTGACGAGCCCCAACTCGGTGAGCACCACGCGGCCGTTTACCAGGGCCAAGCCGTCTTTCATGCCCACACCAGCCGTTGCGGCGGAACGGGGGCGGGGAGCCGCTCCGGTGCGGCGCGGCGGCAGCTTCATTTGGGCTTGGGTGCTGACCGCAGCCAGCAACAATCCTCCGAGAATCACAAACCGAAACGACGGGCTCATAACGAGTGAATTTGACAAAATTGAATTAGAATGGGTTGCTCCCAGGCCGTATAAACGCGCCCAGTGCGAAAACAGTACACCATGTGCCAACCTGCTAGCCTACAGTGTAAAACTAGGGCCAGCCGTCCGTGCGGGGGCTTGGAAACGCGGGCAGCCTTCATTACGTTTCACGGAAACCAGTTGTTTCGGCAACCCAACAATGGTTTCCAGGTTTAGTTGTGGCTGCAAAACCAACATCTTCAACGCATACCACACCCTGTTACACCTTACTGCGTAGGCGTCACCGTAACAGCCTCAAAGAGGCAAGACTAAGCGGCAACCGACGGGCTGAGAAAACGTGGGCCAGATGAGAGGTGCCGACCGCCACTCAGGCAAATAAATAACTTATTTTTTATATAAAGTAAAGGTTCATTTTGCTACTTCCAAAGCCCACCTGCACATAGCACCTTTGGCAGCCGTCGCAGCCGTCACCCCTCAGCCCGGTTCGCGAGGAGGGGCCGAAGCCACGACTTACTCAAAAAGTGACTGAGTGAATCGAGGGTTAGCGAATGAGTAATTCTTTCAATCCTCACCACTCACGCACGTCATTTGCCTATTCGCTCACTCACTTATTCGCAATGGAATACAAGGATTATTACAAAACGCTGGGCGTAGAAAAAACTGCTACTACCGAGCAAGTCAAGAAAGCGTATCGTAAGCTGGCCCGGCAGCACCACCCCGACGTGAACCCCAGCGACCCGGAAGCGGAGCGCAAGTTCAAGGAAGTGAATGAGGCCAACGAGGTACTGAGTGACCCCGAAAAGCGTCAGAAATACGACCGGCTCGGTGCCGACTGGCAGCGGTACGAGCAGCAGGGGGCCGGCCGGGGGCCGGCGGCCGGGCGTGGCGGCTTTGGTGGCGGGGGCGGCTTCGACTGGAGCCAGTACACGCAGGGCGGCGGGGGCGGCAGCCCATTTGGCAACGAAGGGGGCGATTTCTCGGATTTCTTCGGGTCCATCTTTGGCAACACGGGCAACACGAGCGCGGGGCGCGGTTCCCGCCCCGGCGCGGGCCAAGACTACCAGGCCGAGTTGGAGCTAAGCCTCGAAGATGCCTACCATGGCGGGCCGCGCACCATCACGGTGAACGGCAAAAACCTGCGTCTGACGGTGAAGCCGGGCGTGGCCGACGGCCAAACCATCCGGCTGCGCGGCCAGGGGGGGGCCGGCCGCAACGGCGGCCCCGACGGGGCCCTGCTGCTTACCTTCCGCCTCACGCCCGACCCGCGCTACGCCCGCACCGGCAACGACCTCACTCAGGACGTTCCCGTAGACCTGTACGCCGCTCTGCTCGGCGGCGAGCAAACCGTCGCTACGCTGGGCAGCCCCGTAAAAATCAAAATCAAGCCCGAGACGCAGACCGGCACCCGCCTGCGGCTGCGCGGCAAGGGCTTCCCTGTGTACGACCAGCCTGACCAATCCGGCGACCTCTACTTGCGACTGACTATTACCCTGCCCCAGCACCTCACCGACGAGGAAAAGGGATTGTTCCAGCAACTGGCTGCGTTGCGCCACGCTAAAGCAGAGTAGCATTTGTTTCCGAACCAGCTTTTTCTTCTATCGTGTCCCGCCTATGTTCGTCCTCACTTTCCAGGAATGCTCCGTCCGCTACGGCCTGAACGCCGAGGAGCTGCGCAGTTTTCTAGCGTTTGGGCTCTTGCGCCCGGCCCCCACGCCCGATGCGGTAGAGGTCGACGACGAGCCCGATGACCTACTGCCCCGCTTGGCCCGCTTGCACCACGGCCTAGAGGTACCCCCCGAGGCCCTCGACTTGGTGCTGGCCATGCGCCAGCGCCTGTTGGGCCTACAAGCCGCGCTGGCCCGCGAAACCGCCAAGGCCCGGCAGCTAGAACAATTTCTTCACGGCCGGGGCCCTCTGTTGGAGCAGTGAACAATTAGCAGTGAACACAGCCAAGGTTCAGCTAAATTGATAATTGCTTACTGCTGATTGCTAACTGCTGGTTGACATGGCCAGGGCTGCTCCGACTGCGGTGGCCCCCAGCTTGGCCCAATCAAGGCGGTGCTCGGGGCTGGTTTCAAACAGGATGGTGGTGGAGACGTGCAGAAAGTTGCCGGCCACCAGCCCGAGCAACGCGGCATAGGCCCCAGGGCCCAGCCGTTCGTGCAGCACCAGGTAATTGCTGCTCACGATGCCCGCGGGTCCGGCCAGCGCAAACAACAGCAAAGCGGGCCACACCCGCCGCGCCGGACCGGGCCGCTGGTGTAGCAACGTGGCCAGCGCAAACGCCGCCGGGATGTGGTGCAAGGCCACCCCGCCCACAATGGCGTAATACGGAGCCCCCACCGCCCCGGCCGACGACGGCACCAAAATGCTGCCCTCCAGAAACGAATGCACAGCCAGTGCCGCCAGCAGTAGCAACGGTACCCGGCCGGCGCGGCCACCGGATGCATGCACGTGGCCGTGCTCAATGCCCTGCGAAAACACTTCCAGCAGCACCTGTCCGAAAAATCCCGCCAGCACCCAGTATCCAACCCGGGGCCCCTGGCCCGGCACTAGCTGCCACGCCTCGGGCAACAAGTGGGTGACGGTGAGCGTAAATAAATACGCGCCGCTAAACGCCAGTAAGGGCTTTAGCCACGCTTGGCCCAAAGCAGCGGGAACCCGGCCGGCCGCCCAGCCCGCGCCCAGCACCGTGGCCAGTAATACGATAATAGCAATCCACATCCGCAAGAAGGCAAAAAACGGCCGCCGCGCGACCGTACAAGAGCAGCAGCCTGCCCCGCACCGGTCGGCGGGGCAGGCTGCCACTGCAAATTTATTGGCCCAGCTGGCGCGGTTTAGCGCTGTTTTTTACCTTTGGCCTTGCCGGTAGGCGCGGTGCCATCGGCGGGGCTGGCATCGTTCATTTTTTCCTCGCCCTTTAGGCTGGCGGCGTCGGCCGACGTGGTGGCGTTCTTGTCGGGCATGGCCCGCTCGTCTAGCTTCACCCCCGAGTTGATGGGCTGCGAAATGGCTCCGCTTTTGGCCTGATTGGGCATGTCGGCCGAATCGGTGCGGAACACTTCGTCTTCCCGGGTGCCGGGGGGAACCAAGTCAACCGACACTTTTTCGTCGGGGCGCCAATCGGAGGGCTCGCTGCTACAAGCACTTAGGGTGAGGGCGGCAGCTAAGGCCAGCAGGCCGGGGGTGAAGAGCTTCATGAGATGATAGTGAGCAATAGCAATCAGAAGGTGATACGTATAGCCGGCAAGCTGGATCGTGCCAACGCCACTTTTTTGGGCGCTGGCCCTACCGGGGCCCTAGGCCAGCAGGTTTTTGCGGCGCAACAACGCCTCAAACAGCTTGCGGTCATTGTCGGAGTTGAAAACGCGCTGGGGCAAATGTAGAAACACCGGCACGTCGAAGGTGCGGGCCAGCCACAGGCGCCAGGGGGCCGTGCCCTCGGGCGGCGCGCCGGGCTTGAGGTAAAGCAGGTAGGCGTCGCCATCTCGGCGCACCTTGCTAATCATGTCCCAAGTGAGCTGCATAGCCTTTTCCTTGCTCACGCGCAACAGCAGCTGCTTCTGATCCATCTCAAAGCTCATGCGCTCGAACAAGGGTTTACTCTGCTCCATCTGCGTCACGCCCGTGACCTGGGCCGAGCGCAGCAACACGAACAGCAACGTGAGCACCGCGCTCAGGGCCAGCCACCACCACGAGTGCCAAACGATGGCCGGCAGCAGGCCGATGGCGAACGGCACCAGAGCATACACCCAATCTTTGCGCCACACCTCGGCCATAGCCAAGCGGGTGTAGGCGTTGGTGTCGAACTGCGTTTTTTTAGTGACAATGGCCAGCGGCGACGGCTGTTGCTGTTGGCGGAAGCCGCCCCCGCCGCGTTGGTTAGGTTGGTTCATGGGTAATGGTTGATTGAATAACTGTTGAACAACTAACGATTAAGTGATTGGCTGTGGCTGGTTGCTTTTTCCTTGAATGGTTAACACACAACCATTCAACAACGAATCATTAATAATCAATTCTAAAATGCTTTCAGACTCAAGTCTAATATTTTGGCCGAGTGGGTGAGGGCCCCCACCGAGATGTAGTCGACGCCGGTGGCGGCCACTTCGGCCAAAGTTTGTTCGGTAATGCCGCCGCTGGCCTCGGTTTCGAAGCGGCCGGCCACCAAGGCTACGGCTTCGCGCATGCGAGCGGGCGACATATTGTCAAGCATCAAGCGCTGGAAGCCGCCGGCCGCCACGGCCTGCTGCACCTCCTCCAAAGTGCGGGTTTCGATGACGATGGGCAACTGGCGGCCGGTGCGGGCCAGGTAGGCGTGCGTAGCCGCTAGGGCCGGGGCCACGCCACCGGCGTAGTCCACGTGGTTGTCTTTCAGCATGATCATGTCGAACAGCCCGTAGCGGTGGTTCACGCCGCCGCCAATTAGCACGGCCCACTTCTCGCAGAGGCGAAAGTTGGGCGTGGTCTTGCGGGTATCGAGCAGGCGGGTGCGGGAGCCGGCCAGCAGGCTCGTCAGGTGCGCGGTGTAGGTGGCAATGCCGCTCATGCGCTGCATACAGTTGAGCACCAGCCGCTCGGCCGTAAGAATGCTGCGCGCGGGGCCCTCCACCACGAAGGCCACGTCGCCGGGCTGCACGCGGGTGCCGTCGGGCAGAATGTCGCGCACGCGCAGAGCGCCGTCAACGGCCGCGAAGATGCGCGGGGCCAGGGCCGCGCCGGCCAGCACCCCGGCGCCCTTTACGAGCAGGCGGGCGCGGTTTTGGGCATCGGCTGGGATGGCGGCCAAGGACGAATGGTCACCGTCGCCCACGTCTTCGGCCAGGGCCGTGCGGATGAACGTGGCGAGGGCCTCGTCGGTCAAATAAGCGGGAAGCGGTTGCACCCGGCAAAGGTACGTCGGGCCGCCGTTGCCACGAAAACGCCACGGGTAACCAAAACAAAGCCCCGCCGCCTGATCAGCAGGCAGCGGGGCTTCACAAAGAGATAATGTGAGAACTATTCTTTGGTAAAATCTAAATTGTCAATGACTGGTCCCCCGCGTGAAGGCTTCAGCTTAACGTATACCCGGTAGGTGCCAGCCGGGCTCACGTAACGGCCCACCGCGTACTGAATACCGTCGTTGCTAGCCCCTTGGTGAATGAAATCGAAGCCGGTAGGCCCATTTTTGGCGAAGAAGTCTTTGAGCACCAGCTCGGCCTGAGTAGCGTTGAAATTTTGTTTGTCGCCGTCGAAACTAATTTCGACAGCCGGGGCCAAGTACTGGGCTAGATCGTGCGCTGAGCCGGTGCGCAAAGCACTCCGCACGGGGCCCAGGTCGGTTTGGGCCTGGGCAGCGAAGGCCAGCAGCACCAGCAGCCAAGCGGCGGCCAGCGTCCGTAGGATAGGATGTTTCATGAAAAAAGTAGAAGACGCGTCATCGTGTAGTACTGTAACAGCGAAAACAGTGCCAGTCAGCCAAGGCCCTCAAACCGGGGTCAGCATACGTGCACCAAGCTACGCAGGTTAGGGCAGGTACGGACAATATTCCGCTTAAAATCCGGGCCCGTCCGCACTTAGCAGCCAACCCTTGCCCCGGCTCCCCGTATCTTTGCGCCATGAACAAACAGGTACTACTGGTGATTTTGGACGGGTGGGGCCTGACCCAAAACACGGTTAATTCGGCCGTGGACCAGGCGCAAACCCCCTTCTACCATGAAGTATTGGCGCATTACCCCCACAGCAAGCTCCAGGCCTCGGGCGAAGCCGTGGGGCTACCCGAAGGCCAGATGGGCAACTCGGAAGTGGGCCACATGAACATTGGCACGGGCCGCGTGATCGACCAAGAGCTGGTACGCATCGGCAAGGCCGTCCGTGAGCGCAAGCTGGGGCAGATGCCGGCGTTGATAAAAGCATTCGAGTACGCCCACACCAATAATAAGCCCTTGCACCTCATCGGGTTGCTGTCCGACGGCGGGGTTCATTCGCACATCGACCATGTGAAGGCCCTCTGCACCATCGCCCACGAAGCGGGCGTGCCGCGGGTGTTCGTGCACGCCTTCACCGATGGGCGCGACACCGACCCCAAGAGCAGCGTGCGCTTTATTAATGACCTCGAACTGCACGTGGAGCGCACTGGGGCCAAAATTGCGTCCGTGGTGGGCCGCTACTACGCCATGGACCGTGACCAGCGCTGGGAGCGGGTGAAAGTGGCCTACGACCTGCTGGTTGGCGGCGTGGGCATACCTTCGCAGAACCTAATTCAAACCATTCAGGAGCAGTATAAAGAAGGAATTACCGACGAGTTTTTGAAGCCAATTGTCAAGGTGGGCGCCGATGAGCAGCCACTGGCCACCATCCAGGACGGCGACGTGGTGTTGTGCTTCAACTTCCGTACCGATCGGGGCCGTGAAATCACGGAGGTGCTCACGCAGCAGGACTACCACGCCTTCCAGATGCAGCGCCTGAACCTGCATTACCTGACGATGACGAACTACGATGAAAGCTTCGTAGGCGTCACGCCGGTGTTTGAGAAAGACAATCTAAACCAAACCCTGGGCGAGGTGCTAGCCGCCCACGGCAAAACCCAGATCCGCATCGCCGAAACCGAGAAGTACCCGCACGTGACGTTCTTTTTCTCGGGCGGGCGCGAGGCTGAGTTTATGGGCGAGCGGCGCATCCTGCGGCCCTCGCCCAAAGTGGCGACTTACGACCTGCAACCGGAGATGAGCGCTGTCGACCTACGCGACGCGCTGGTACCGGAGTTGCAAGCCAACGCCGCTGATTTCGTGGTATTGAACTTTGCCAACCCCGACATGGTGGGCCACACCGGCGTGTTTGAGGCGGTGGTGAAGGCCGTGGAAACGGCCGACGCCTGTGCCCGTGCCGTGGTGGAAGCCGCCCGCGCCGCCGGCTACGCCAGCATCATTATCGCCGACCACGGCAACGCCGAATTCATGCGCAACGCCGACGGTTCGCCCAATACCGCCCACACCACGTCCCTAGTGCCCTGCATTTTGGTGGACGACGACTACCGCGGCACCATCGCCGACGGGAAGCTGGCCGACCTCGCGCCTACCATTTTGGCTCTGATGGGCCTGCCCCAGCCCGCCGAGATGACCGGCCTGAACCTGCTGCGCCCCGAGGATACCCCGAATGCGTAGCGGCCGCTGCGCCTGGGTGTGGGGACTGCCGCTGCTGTTGGCCGGCTGCGGCAGCCCCGAGGCCGCTACGCCCCGCGCTGCCGGCTCCGGGGCCCTGTACTTCGACGTACGGGGACTACTCGACGGACAGATTCAACGGCTCGACCGGTCCCATGCTGCTACTCTTAAGCGCGTAAGCGTACGCGGTGGGCCGCCCGAAACTGTGCGCGTACCCATCGTGAAGTGGGCCGACGAGCTGCAGCTGTTTTTTCAGGCCGACATCAACAAAGCCGCCCTGCGCGGGGCCTATGCTGTCGATTCGGCCCGGCTACCCGACGGGCGGCTGCGCCGCACCTACACCCGCCGGGCCGGCCGCTCTATTGCCTCGGTGGCTCGGCTAGAAGTACTCAGCGCCGGGGCCGCATCCGAAGAAATTACGGCCGACGTGGAGCAACAGAACGCACTGTTTTCGGCCCGCAAGCACCTACGGCTCGATCTACGCCAGGGCCGCCTGACGGGTTACGCCGTACAGGGCACGCAGAAGTTGGTGTTATTCGACACGCTACGTTACACGGCAGCCGGACAGGTACAAGAATAAGTACCGCGGACTCCGCGGGTATACAAGACCTCCTACTTATGCTCGTAGGCCCCAGCAGTGAGGGCCACGCGAGGCAAGTTGCGCAAGTCGCGGGCCGGAACTGGTCTGACTGCGGGGCCCATCTTGAGGGCTGGCGACGTGGCTTGCAAACTATAATCGGGCTGGCTTGAAACTAGCACGGAACGCACGAACTTCGGGTCGGCGAAAATATTGCCCAGTGAGAGGTCTCCCAGGCCGGGCTTACCGGGGGCCGCCAACACGGGGCCGGCATAATCTTTGGTGCGCAGCACCGAGTTGCGCACGGTGAGGCTGGAACGGTAAGCGTCGTTGTCGTCCAGGTACAACTCGTCTTCGATGGAGCCCCACACGATGCTGTTACGGATAGTAACCTGAGGCGACGACAGAGCCGTAACGCCGTCAATTGGCGATTTGTCGGTGAAGGTCAGCGACGCCGTCTTGCGCTGAAACGAGGGCGTGTAGTTGGCGATGGTGCAGAAATTGAAGTCAAACTCACCACCCCCGAAACCCAACACGGCATATTCCCCACAATTGGTGATTAAGCAGTTGGTGGCCACCACCCGGCCCGCGAGGCTGATGATGCCGCCGCCCGTGCCGCCAATGGTCAGGTTCTGGGCTGAAGCGAACGACACGTTGGCCCCGGAGATGTTTTTGATTATCGTGTTATCGAGCCGCACCGCCGGGTGCGGCAGCGCATTGGCTGGGTTGTAGATAGTCACGCCGAACGTGGCGTTTTTGATTTCCGCATATCGAATGCGGTTGTCGTGGCTAGTGGCCATAAATACGATGCCGCCCCATTGCCCCGGCGTGTCAGCATAGAACGATTCGAGCCGGTCGCCGCCGAAGCGCACGAGGTTGGCGTTGGTGGCCTTTACCGTATCGGTAGGCAAGAAGGCATTCAACTCGGTTGTGTCGCTCACCAGCAGCTGACCATCGACTTGCAGCAGGGCCCCGGCGTGCGAATAGATGCGGGCCCCCTTGGGAATGCGCAGCGTCACGCCTTGGGCCACCACCACGCTGTTGATGATGACGTGGGGCTTGTCGGTTTTCCAAGTTGTGTTCCGAGTGATGACGCCGTTGTCAAAATAGGCATTCTGGCCGTAAGCCACCAGCTTCACGTTCTGGGAGTTACCGTTGGTGAGAAAATTGATTTGGTCGGCCACTACGAACTGCCTGGCAGCGGTGGATGTGCCGTTGTCGCCCACCGTGGCCCGCACCAGAATGAGCAGGCTGTCCTTGCCCCGAATAGTAACCCCACTGGCCCCCGCCCCCGCATCGCCGCTGATGAGGAGCGAATACGGGCTGGAGCCGGCGCCGGCCAAGCGGATGTCGGTTTTTACGGCCCCACGGTTGCGGTTGTACACCCACAGCCGCCGCGTGGTGGTGCGCACCGTAGTAAATACCGTATCGAACAGCACCGTATCCTGCACAAAAGCTAGGCTGCCGGAGGTTTGCACCAAATCTTCCTTCGGCTCGCAGCCCGGCAGTAGCGCCGATAAACACCCGAGCAGAACGAAGGCAAGGAAAAAGTGGCGCATAGAATGAATTGAGTACGTAAGATTCAGACCGCGAGGCCCTCACCCCGATACCACGGCTTAGCTTCTCCTACGACACGCCCACCTTGAGGCGCTCGGCGCTTTCGGCGATGCGCAGGTTCTCCACGAAATCGTCCACATTGCCGTCCATCACGCTGGGCAGGTTGTGCACGGTATAACCGATACGGTGGTCGGTTACACGACCTTGTGGGTAATTGTAAGTGCGGACCTTGTCGCTTCGATCGCCACTGCCAATCATGCTCTTGCGGATGGCCCCTTCGGCTTCGTTTTTCTTGGCCAGCTCAATCTCGAAGATGCGCGAGCGCAGCACAGCCAGGGCCTTGTCGAAATTCTTGAGCTGCGATTTCTGGTCTTGGCACTGGGCCACGAGGCCCGTCGGGAGGTGGGTGAGGCGCACGGCTGAGTAGGTCGTGTTCACCGATTGCCCGCCGGGGCCGCTCGACATGAACAGGTCCTTACGGATATCGTTCATGTCCAAGTCAATATCGAACTCTTCGGCTTCCGGCATCACCACCACTGAGGCCACGCTGGTGTGGATGCGGCCCTGGGTTTCGGTGGCCGGTACGCGTTGCACGCGGTGCACGCCGCTCTCAAACTTGAGCTTGCCGTACACGTCCTCGCCTTTCACAGCCAGAATGATTTCCTTGTAGCCGCCGGCCGTGCCTTCCATGGCGTCGACCAGTTCCATCTTCCAGCCCTGCTTTTCGGCGAAGCGCAGGTACATGCGCTGCAAGTCGCCAGCGAAAAGGGCCGCTTCGTCGCCCCCAGCCCCGGCCCGGATTTCCATGATGACGTCCTTCGAGTCGTTGGGATCTTTGGGCAGCAGCAAGTCTTTGATGGCCCCTTCCAGACGTTCCTGCTCGGGCAGCAGCTCGTCGAGCTCGGCCTTGGCCATCTCGCGGAAGTCCTCGTCTTTCTCAGTCGAAATAACCTGGCGGGCGTTTTCAATGTTGCTGAGCACCTGCTGGTAGTTGCGGTATTCGGCCACGATTTTACCCAAGTCTTTGTACTCTTTGTTCAACGACTTGTAGCGCTTCAGGTCCGACATCACGTTGGGCTGCATCAACTCTTCGTTCACGTTGTCGTACCGCAGGCGGATGGCTTCTAATTTGTCCAGCATTTTGGTGGTCGAAAAAAATAGTCTGTAGTTTGCAAAGATACTGGATTCAAACACCGCCGTTTGGGTCGGGCGTTCCTTTTTCCGCGGCGCGGCGGGGGCCGTGCCCGGCCGGCGACGGCGGAGTGGTCCAGCGTCGATCGTTCTGCCCCTTACCGGGTCCATCCACCCGGCCCCACCCCCAGTACCACCTTAAATGCAAGTGCTCAAATTCGGAGGCACGTCCGTGGCCTCCGCGGAAAACATCGAGAAATCGTGCGCTATCGCGCTCAACGCCCTGGCCCAGGGCCCCGTGGTGATGGTAGTATCGGCGCTGGGCGGCACCACCGATGCCCTCATCAGGGCCGGCCGCGCTGCGGAAGCCGGCGATTACCGCTACCGCGACACCCTGGCCCAGTTGGAGCAGCGGCACTTAGCCGCGGCCCAGGCCCTGCTGCCCCCAGCGGGCCAGTCGGACATCTCCGCGCTGCTCACCCGCGGCTTTTCGGAAGTGGTGCAGCTTTGCGACGGTGTGTTCGCCTTGGGCGAACTATCGGCCCGCACCCTTGACCGGCTCATGAGCTTCGGCGAGCTGTTCTCATCGCAACTGGTGCGGGAAGCCCTTGGGGGCCGTACCGCCGTTCTGTGGGTCGACGCCCGGCAGCTCATCCGCACCAACTCGCGCTTCGGGGCGGTTCAGGTCGACGCGGCCACCACCCGGCTGCAGGTACAGGCTTTTAAAGAGCGGCACGCCAACCAATTGTGGGTCGTGCCTGGCTTCATCGGAGCCGACGCCCATGGGGCCACCACCACCCTGGGCCGGGGCGGCTCCGACTATACCGCCGCCTTGCTGGCCGCGGCCCTCGATGCCGAGGTGCTCGAAATCTGGACCGATGTGAGCGGCATAATGACCGCCGACCCGCGCCTCGTGCCCCGGGCCCGGCCCATCCCCGGCATCTCCTACCAGGAAGCCATGGAGCTGTCGCACTTTGGGGCCAAGGTCCTGTATGCACCCACTATTCAGCCGGTTATGGAGCGCGGCATTCCGCTCTGGATTAAAAACACCTTTGCCCCGACCGACTACGGTACCTTGGTAGAAGTGGCCCCACCGCACAGCCCGGACGTGGTGCGCGGCCTGTCGAGCATCGGTAACCTGGCGTTGCTGAACCTGGAAGGCAGCGGCATGGTAGGCACCCCGGGCTTCTCGAAGCGGCTGTTTGCAGCCCTGGCCCGCGAGCGCATCAATGTGGTGCTCATCACCCAAAGCTCGTCGGAATACTCGATTTGCGTGGGCGTGGCCGCGGCCGACGTGCCCGTTGCTCAAGCCGCGGTGGACGCCGAGTTTACCGCCGAAATTGGGAATGGGCGCATCGCGCCGCTGCGGCCCGAGACCGGCTTGGCCATTGTGGCGCTGGTGGGCGAAAACATGAAAAACCACCCCGGTATCAGCGGGCGGATGTTCGGGGCTTTGGGGCAAAACGGAGTGAACATTCGGGCCATTACCCAGGGGTCGTCGGAGCGCAACATTTCTACTGTCATCCGATCCGAGGACGTGCCTAAGGCAATCAACGTACTGCATGAGGCCTTTTTCGAGCCCGCCTACAAGCAGGTGAACCTGTACGTGCTGGGCCCCGGCAACGTGGGGGGCAAGCTGCTGGGGCAGTTGGCGCGCCAGCAGGCCTACCTGCAGGGCCACCTCGGCTTGCAGGTGCGCGTGGTGGCCGTAGCCAACCGCCGCCACTGCGTCGTGCGCGAAGACGGCCTGGACCTGGCCACCTGGCCGGCCGACTTGGCCGCTTCAGGTCCCTGCACCCTGAAAGAGTTCGCCCAGCTTATTCTCAGCCAAAACCTGCGCAACTCCATTCTGGTGGATATAACGGCCAACCCCGAGGCGGCCGACCACTACGCGGCTTTGCTTGAGAAAAGTGTGGCCGTGGTGGCCTGCAACAAAGTGGCCGCTTCGTCGAGCTACGCCAGCTATGCCCGCCTCAAGGAGTTGGCACAGGAATTCAACACCCGTTTTCTGTTTGAAACCAACGTGGGCGCGGGCCTGCCCATCATCGGCACCCTCAACGACCTCACGCGCAGCGGCGATGTGGTGCGCCGCATGGAGGCCGTGCTCTCGGGCACGCTCAACTTCGTGTTCAATAACTACGACGGCAGCCGGCCCTTTGCCGAAGTGGTGCGCCAAGCCCAGGACGAAGGCTACACCGAGCCCGACCCGCGCCTCGACTTGAGCGGGACCGACGTGGCCCGCAAAATCCTAATTCTGGCCCGCGAAGCCGGCCACCCAATGGAGATGAGCGACGTACAAATCGAATCGTTCTTGCCTGCCTCGTGCCTCGACGGCGATGTGGCCGCGTTTTACGAGCAGTTGGCCGTGCACGAAGCCCACTTCCGGGCTCTCTACGACGCGGCCACGGCCGGCGGTAAACGCCTCAAGTTCGTGGCCCGCTACGCCGACGGCACCGCTGCCGTGGGCCTGCAGGCCGTGGCCCCCGGCCACGACGTGTACGAACTGCGCGGCAAAGACAATGTGGTGCTGTTCTACACCGACCGCTATTCCGAACAGCCGCTGGTGGTGAAGGGCGCGGGGGCCGGGGCGGAAGTCACGGCCGCCGGCGTGTTTGCGGATATTATTCGCGCCGCTAGGCTGTGACGCTCCTGCTTCTTCTTCGGGAGGGCCGGCTTTCCCGCGACAAAGGCTCTTCCGCTGTTTGAAGTGGGGTATGTCGGGTGAAAGCACACCACTCATCGTTAGGAAGAAGGGCATTGCGGTTGAAAACTGGCCCTCCCATTGATAGAAGTGTCATCTTTCACCCGAAACCTTCCGCCCCCAACCATGGACGACGAGACACCGCCCGCTTTCTTCCTTCCGCAATTACGACGGCTCATTTTTGGGCCAGAAGGTGGCCTTTGCATACTACAGTAAAACCTGCTGGGGCCAGAATATTCGGCGTCTAGGGCGGCCATCTGTCGCGCGGCCGCTCTATCCCCCTCTACTTTTCATCTTTAACCCATCAATCAAATGTCCGACTCCGTCCTCGTCCACGCGCCCGCCACCATCGCCAATCTGGGCTGTGGGTTCGACGTGCTGGGGCTGGCCCTGGCCGCGCCGTACGACATGCTACGCCTGCGCCGCACCGCCGCACGGGGCGTGAAAATTACGCACCTCGACCATTACAACCTGCCCACCGAGCCCGCCCGCAACGTGGCCGGGGCCGCCTTGCTGGCTTTATTGGAAAAGGTACCCGAGCCGCTGGGCTTTGAAATTGAAATCACCAAGGGTATCCGGCCAGGCAGCGGCGTGGGCAGCAGCGCGGCCAGCGCCGCCGGGGCCGTGGTGGGAGCCAACGCCTTACTCGGCAATCGGTTCAGCCGGCTGGAGCTGGTCGATTTTGCGATGGCGGGCGAGGCCGTGGCCTCCGGCGCGCGCCACGCCGACAACATTGCGCCGGCCATTTTCGGGGGCTTCACGCTAGTGAGGGCCCTGGAGCCGGTGCTTGACGTGGTGGCCCTGCCCGCCCCGCCGCTGTGGGTGACGGTGGTACACCCCCAAATTGAAGTAAAGACCAAAGACGCCCGCGCCCTGTTGCCGGCGGCCGTGCCGCTAGGGCTGGCCGTGCGCCAATGGGCCAATGTGGGGGGCCTCGTAGCAGGGTTCCTCACCGCTGATTTCGCCCTGATTGGCCGGGCTTTGGAAGACTATATCGTGGAACCGGCGCGGGCGCCGCTCATCCCCGGGCTGGCCGAAGCGCGGCGGCGGGCCCTGGCCGCCGGGGCCCTGGGCGGTGGCATCTCGGGCTCGGGGCCGTCGATTTTCATGCTAAGCCGCGACGGCGAAAAGGCCCATGCCGTGGCCGTTGCACTGGGCAGCGTATTCGCAGAATTAGGCATTGCCCACCACATACACGTGGGCCGCATCGCCAGCGAAGGGGCCCGCGTAGTCGCGGAATAGCTGGTCTGATCTTCTAGCCAGTGCTTTGTGAGCAAGCAAGTAGCCGCCGTTTTGGCAGCACATTCGCCCGCTGTCAATCCTTCAAATTTAAATGTTTAAACGTTTCTTGTTGCTCTAGCTTTACCTTCGATGCAGTATTACAGCCTGCGCCGCCAAGCGCCGCCAGTTGATTTTCGCACGGCTGCCCTCACTGGGCAGGCCCCCGACGGCGGCCTGTACTTTCCGGAAACCGTCCCGCGGTTTGGAGCCGGCTTTCTGCGTGATTTGCCGGTGCTGGACCGGGCCGACCTGGCCCTGGCGGTGATGCGCCCTTACGCGGGCGGCGCCATTCCCAACGGGCCCCTGCGCGAGATTTGCGCCGCGGCGGTAGATTTCCCGTTTCCGCTGGTGCCGGTGAGCACGGGCATTGCGGCGCTGGAGCTGTTTCACGGGCCCACGCTGGCGTTTAAAGACGTGGGGGCCCGTTTCATGAGCCGCTGCCTGAGCTACTTTGCCGAGCGCGGCGACACCCCGCCCGTGACGGTACTGGTGGCCACTTCCGGCGACACCGGCGGGGCCGTGGCCAGCGGCTTTTTGGGCGTGCCGGGCGTGGAAGTCATCATCCTCTACCCCAAAGGCAAGGTGAGCCCGGTGCAAGAGTTGCAGCTCACTACGCTGGGCCAAAACATTATCGCCCTGGAAGTAAGCGGCACCTTCGACGACTGCCAGGCCCTGGTGAAACAGGCGTTCCGCGACCCCGCGCTAGCCGCCCATCGCTTCCTGACTTCGGCCAACTCTATCAACGTAGCGCGCTGGCTGCCCCAGCAGCTGTATTACTGTTTCGCGGCCCAGCAGTGGCCGGCAGGGGCCGCGCCGCCGGTGGTGAGCGTGCCGAGCGGCAACTTTGGCAACCTCTGCGCCGGGCTGCTGGCGCGGGCCTCGGGCTTGCCGCTGGGCCACTTCATCGCCGCCTGCAACGCCAACGACCCCGTGCCGCGCTACCTGCTGTCGGGGACCTATGCGCCTCGGGCAACCATAGCCACCCACTCCAACGCCATGGACGTGGGTGACCCCAGCAACTTCGTGCGCATCCTGGAGCTGTTCGGCCACGACATCGGGGCCCTGAAGGCCGTCCTTAGCACCGAAACCGTCACCGATCCTGATACGTTGGCCACCATCCTGCAAGTGTGGATGGAGAACAGCTACTTGCTCGACCCCCACGCCGCCGTGGCCTACGCTGCCCTGCTCCGCTACCAACATCAGCGGCCCGACACCGCCGGCTTTCTGCTGGCTACGGCCCACCCCGTCAAATTCCCCGACGTAGTGGAATCGCTCATCGGCCAAGCCATCGAGTTACCTGAGGCCGTGCGGCACCTGCAGGGCCGCACCAAGCAGAGCATCCCGCTGGCGGCGGATTTCGAAGCATTGAAGGCATTTTTGCTGCGGTAAGCGCGGGGCTAAAACCGTCGTTCCGAGTGCGGCGAAGAGTTTGGGCC
>JANPOR010000220.1:0-14231 GCA_031428075.1 Hymenobacter sp.
ATGAGGGCGGCGACCACGTCGATGACGTCGCGCACTGCATCGATGGTTTTAACCACCTGTTTGGCGGCCGCTATGGCGTCAGCGATGGTTTGTAAGTCCGCTTGCAGGTCGGCCAGGGCAATGCCGACAGCCTTGGTAATGAAGCTGCTGGAGTAGTTCAACAATTCCCACTCCGCGTCCTCGACGCTTTGCACTTGGGCGGGCGAAAGGTTTTGGAAGTGCTGGAACCGGTACTTACCCAGTTCGTAGGTGGCATCCATGAATTCCTGGGCAACGGCAAGGGCTTGTTCTTTGGAGATGGGCATGGCAGGGAAGGAAAGCAAGACCGGGGAAACTATGATTCTAGTTCGGCAAAGCTGAGGCACAATACATGCAAGTCCTTGGCGTGTTTGGCCAACAGGGCTTTTACCTGGGCGGTCTTCAGCTTGCCGATGTTGAGCAGCAGCTCGTGATGGCCCTGCCTGATGGCGGTGAGCACCTTGACATAGGCACGCTGCTTAACAAGACGGTCCTGCACGGTTTCGCGGTGCTTGCGCTCGACCAGGCGCGCCAGGCCGGGGTTGTTGACGCCGTAGGCGCTGACGTTGTCGAAGAACAGCGCAACGGCCAAGCTGTCCGTCTGAAGCGATGCCCGGAAGTCGCCGCCCACGATGCCGCGCAGCCCGGCCACCACAGCTTGCACGCCGGGGCAGGTTTCTGCCACCAACCACCGGATTTTTTTCTGCCGCCACTGGTTGGTCCCCACCCGAAGCAGCACCTTTGCCAGGGCCCCCGCCACATCGGCGGTGCCGGCTAGGTTATTGGCCATCAGGGCCTTGATCAGGCTGTCGATGTTGTCGTCGACGTTGGGCAGGTCATCCGCGGCTACGTCGCCGAGCACGCTCAGGTAGCCGACCAGAATTTTTTGGGCGCTAGGTGTATAGTCCCAGGGTATGATGGGGTATTTTCCGGGCTGGAATCTCGCACGAATCTATGGGACAAGTCCCCCACGGCAGCGCCCGCACAACGGCGGCAACGCGGCGCGCCAACCCAGCCAGGAAAGCCCATAAGGCTTGGCCACGCGCTACCGCATCAAGTCAAAAACGGGGGCCAAGTAGCGCCAGCGCCCCGGCGTCCTGGATGCGCGCACGGGCCCTGAACCGGTTTCGACAGTGCTTAGCCCCGGGCAAGAAGCCACCGCCGTGGCCCTTTGCCGGCACACCCGGCTGGCACTGGACGATTGCCTGTGCGCGCTGCAAGCCACGATTCCGCACCTGTCCCGCTCCGCGCTGCACCGCTGCTTTCAACGCCCCGGCATCAGTCGCCTACCGCTGAACGAAGACGGGCAGCGCCCACCGAAAAAGAAATTTAAGGACTACCCCATCGGCTACCTGCACGTCGATTTTGCCGAGGTCCAGACCGAAGAAGGCAAGCAGTACCTTTTCGTGGCCGTCGACCGCACCAGCAAGGTGGCCTTTGCCGAACGGCACCCGCACGCCAAGCGGGTGGTCGCGGCCGAGTTTCTGCGGCGCGTGCTGGACAAGCTGCCCTATCGGGGGCATACCGTGCTGACGGACAACGGCGTGCAGTTCACCCCGCATGCCCATCAGTTTCTGCCCGGCGGGCACAGCTGTGCCCGCACCGGCCGAGAACACGGCGTGGCGCACCGGCTGATCAAACCGGCGCACCCCTGGACCAACGGCCGGGTCGAGCGCATGAACCGCACGGTTAAGGAGGCCACCGTGCGGCGCTGTCACCACCAGCCGACGGAAGAGCTTCATGGGCACTAGCAAGCCTTCTTGCTGGCCTGTAATCACGCCAAACGACTCAAGCGGTTGCGCGGCTTGACGCCCCACGAATTCGTCTGTGCGCAGTGGCAAAAGAACCTCACTAGCTTTACCCGTGACACGACCCAGCTCACCCTGGGACCATACACCTAGCCTTGTTCGAATACATTTTCCAGGTGCCGGCCAACCGGCTGGGCTTCGAGGAGAACGGCGGGCCGATTGGGCTGTTCCAGCTCAAGGTGATTCAGGAGGTCATTACGCTGGTCGTGTTCACGCTCTGCACCGTGTTCATCTTCAAAACCAACAGACTGGGGTGGAACCATCTCGGGGGCTTCGTGCTACTGGTGGCGGCGGTGTATGCCATCTTTAAAAAGTAGTAAGCCCGATACGGAACCGGTGAAGTGGGGGCCCGAAGGAAAATTGGTTATCCACTCAGGTGGCCCCTAGGGCAGCAGGAAGCTTGTGGCGGCATGCTACTCCCACCCCGCCCACGCTACATCCAATGCCACTTCGTTGACTTCTCCGCCTGGGCCTGTGGATAGCCGGCTGCCTCTTTGGGGCCCTGGGTTGGCGGTAACAGAGCGGGGTGCGCCACGCTGAACGGCCGACGCGGGGACCTGTCGTTAAACAAAATACAGGCACTTGCCCGCTCCGCGGCAGATGCTTCCAGCCGGAACATTCTTTTACGTTTGCCGGCGGGGCGGCTCAATTGTTGCGACGGGCCAGCATTGCTATAACCTCGTCCGGAAACCGGCGCGCTGGAGCAACTATAGAGGTGGACACAGCCTGGTTTTTATGTTATCACATGATGAAAAGGATACTGCACACGGGTTTTTTGTTAATAGTACACGTGTTGCTGGCAAGCTCCGCCTACGCCCAGAAAGTTGGCCTGGTACTGAGTGGCGGCGGGGCCAAGGGCCTCGCCCATGTGGGTGTGCTCAAGCAGTTGGAAAAGAACCACATCCCCATCGATTACATCGTGGGCACCAGCATGGGGGCCGTGATAGGGGCTATGTACGCGGCAGGTTATTCGCCGGCCGACATTGAGCACATCGTACTGAGCCCCGAATTCCAGAACTGGACGTCGGGCAAAACATTGGAGAGCAAGACGTTAAATTACGTCACGAGCGAGCCGTCGCCGGCGGCGTTACGACTGGGCGTTGCCCTCGACTCGACGCTGAAGGCCCGCGTCAGCTCGAACCTGGTGAACGATTTGAACCTGAACCTAGCTCTGGCTCGGCTCATGGCCCCGGCTGGAGCCGAAGCGGGCTACGATTTCGACAAGCTGTTTGTGCCATTCCGGTGCATGACGTCGGAAGTGTTTACGCGGCAGGAAGTGGTGCAGCGCAAAGGTCTGCTGAGCGACGCCGTGCGCAACTCGATGACCTTTCCGCTGGCTTTCCGGCCTATTCGCAACCTCGACGGCAAGTACTATTACGACGGGGCCGTGTTCGACAATTTCCCCACGGCGGCCATGAAGTCGGAGTTTGCGCCCGACATCATCATCGGGGTGAACGTGGGCGACGTAGCTTTCAAGAACTACCCGTTCAAGGGCGATGACGCACTGCTGGCCAGCACGGTGCTGTTTCTGGGCACGAGCGTAGCCGACACCGCCAGCGTGGGCAAGAACGGCATCTTCATCCAGCCCAACCTGAATGGGCTCGGCGTAGGCGATTTTGCCCGGGTAAAAGAATTAATCACCAAGGGCGACACGGCGACGCTGCTCAAGATGGACCTTATCAAGCAGCGCATCGCGCGCCGTCAGGATTCGACGACTTTGCAGGCGCGGCGGCGGGCATTTCAGGAGGGAGCCCCCACGCCCCGCTTCCTCGAAGTACACGTGAACGGCCTGCGCCCCGACCAAAACGAGTACGCGGCCAAGTTTTTCCAGCGTAAAGGCCATGAGTACAATCTCGATGATATCGAGGAAGGTTACTACCGGCTGGCATCGGACGATTACTTTAAGAACATCTACCCGCGCATTCGCTATGACACGGCACGCAAGGGCTACATTTTTAACGTCGACGCACAGCGCAACAACAACGTAACAGCCGAGGTGGGCTTTGTGCTGAGCACCCGGCCCGTTGATAACTTCTACCTGGGCTTGGAGTACCGCGCCCTGCGGCGGTGGCTCTACACCACGTCGACCGACGTGAGCCTGGGGCGTTTCTACAACGGCGCGCACGGCTCGTTCCGCATCAGCATCCCGGGCAACCTACCGCTTTACGTGGAGCCGGGCATCACATACAACTCCTGGGATTACCAAAGCACGGGCGGCTTGCTGGGGCGCAACGCGCTGGGCACCCAGATTCGGCAGCAAGACACTAAAGTAGGCTTTCAGATGGGCGTGACGCCGACCTACCGTAGCCGCCTCTTACTCGACGCGAGCCTGTTTACGACGCGGGACAACTACACGAACCGCTCGGAAATCAACAGCAGCGACGTACTCGACAAAACCAAGTTTCACGGTGCTACAGTGGCCCTGCGCCTCAACCGCAACACCCTGAACGAAAAGCAGTACCCCACCGGGGGCCATCACTATTCCTACACGCTGCGCGGCGTCACGGGCTCGTCGACATACACGCCGGGTTCCACGTCGCTGGTGGAGGCCGGCGAGCGCCACCATGAGTGGCTGCAGTTTCGGGCCACGGTGGAGCGCTACTTCGCTTTGCCGGGCGACCGCCGCGCCTGGGGCTATTTCGGCGAGCTAATGGCCACCGGACAGGGCACATTCAGCAATTTTCGGGCGTCGCAGGCCATCGCGCCGGTGTTCGCGCCACTGGCCGATTCGCGCACGCTGTTTCTGGACAAGTACCGTTCGGGCCGGTACGGGGCCGTCGGCCTGCGCTACAGCCAAGCGGTGCTGGGCAGTCTGCAATGGCGTTCCGAGGTGTACATCCACGTCAACTTCGAGCCCTTCGAGCAAGCCGCTGACCAAACCACTATCCGCACCAGCGGCTTCGACCGGCCCCGCCTGACGGCCAGCACCGGCCTCATCTTCATGACGCCGGTGGGGCCCTTGGCCCTACACGCCCGCTACTACGACGACCCCAACGAGCACTTCGGCGTCTATGCGCACCTCGGCTACCTACTGTTCCGGAGCCGGGCCCTGGAGTAAAGTGTTTGATCCGACACAAGAAGCCCCGCCCGAACCCGGCGGGGCTCTTTTAGTGGCACCATCTTTTGTACCCTTTCCACCGTTGCCGTGGCTACCGCCCGGCTACCGCCGCTGCCACGGCCGCAGGGGCCTCGTAAGGCAGCAGGTGGCCGGCGCCGGGCACCGCCGTCAGCAGGGTACCCACAGGCAGCAACGGCAGGGTTTGCGCGCGCTGGATGGCGTCGGGGATGGCCCTGTCGTCGGTCCCCGTCAGCAGCTGGCAGGGCACGTCGATTTCGCCCATCAGGGCGGCAATGTTTTCGAGTGCGCCGCCGAGTAGCCAAGCGTCCCAAGCGGCTTTGGTGCTGCGCAGATTATCGGCCACTACCTGCCGACGCACCGCTTCGGAAAGAGGCACCTGGCTTATTTTATGAAAGGTTTTTTCGGCTTCGGCGGGCTGGCCGTAGGCCGCCAACGAAGCGGCCCGATCGGCGTCGGAAATGGGCTCGGGCGTGGGTGGCGAGGGTGCGAGCAGCACCAGACGGCGCAAGCCGGTTGGCCGGGCGGCCGCAAGCGCGAGGGCCACCTTGCCACCCATGCTGTGGCCGACGAGCACGTAATCGGCCAAATCGTTTCGTTGGATGAACGCGGTTACCCAGTCGGCATAGGCTCCCAACGAGTAGTCGAACCCCACCGGGGCCGCTTGCCCGCCGAAGCCGGGCAGGTCGGGCGCAAGCAGTCGGGTGCCCACCGGAAGCAGGGCGCGCAGGGCGTCGAACTCGCGGCCGGCTCCGGCCCAGTAGTGCAGGGCCAAAATAGTGGGGGTAGCAGAAGGCATGGCCTCACATACGGCATCAAGCAACCTAAGGATAAGCCACTGCTTCTACGCCCGCCCGCAAAAAGGCCCTTCCCCGGGTTGGGGAAGGGCCTTGCGTTGGGCCCCGGGCGGGGCTGACCTTACTCTTTTACAAGACGCTTGGCCAAGTTTACCACCGTGCCATCGGTGGCCTTGCCGCTCACCCGCACCACGTAGGTGCCGCTGGCCACGGGGGCCAGGTCGACGGTGTGAGTGATGCCAGCCGTTAGGTCCAGGCCTAGCACGGTCCGGCCGGTCATGTCTACCAAGCTAACCTGGTAGGTACCAGCTGGCAGCTTACTCAGGTCAAGCTGGGTGCTGCCCACCGCCGGGTTCGGGTAGAGGGCAATAACCGGCGCGGCCAGCTTGGTGAAGCGCACGACTTGCACCGGCGAGTATGCCACCGTGCCGTCGGCGTCCACCTGTTTGAGGCGGTAGTATACCGGGCCCGTGGCTTTGGCTGCCACGCCCGCGTCGGTCAGGCTGTAGACCGTACGGCTGGTCTTGTTGCCCTGCCCGGCCACGGCCGCAATTCGGTCGAAGGCAATGCCGTCGAAGCTGCGCTCCACGTCGAAGTGGTCGTTGTTGTGCTCCGAAGCAGTGGCCCAATCCAGGCGCGAGTCGCGGTTGCTTATCGGCGTCGCCGTGAATTCAGCCAGCTCCACCGGCAATGGACTTGCACCGGTCACCAGCGTGAAAGTTCTCGAATTCGTGCCGCCATTAATATCCGTCGTGGTAACAGTCAGCGGATAAGAGCCGCCCGCCAGGGGCAGAAGCGTAGGGTCCGTCACGGTGATGAGGCCCGTGGTCGAGTTGAATGCGGTGCCAGCGGGTAGGGTTCCGGCTGTGAGCACGGCGTTGGTACCGGTGGTGGGCAGGCCGTTAGCTGCCCCGCTTTGCAGCAAGCCCACGGCCGAGTAAACCACGCCTGTGCCGTTATACAGGGCCGTGTTGGGATCCACCACGTAGGCAATCACATCGCCCTTTGTATATCGACCGGTATTGCCGCCCTTGGTGATAACGGTGTAGGCCGAGTTAATATCCTGCGCCACTGGTATAGTATAGGTGGCTGGGCCCGAGGTGAGCGGCGTAGCACTGTTGTCGGTGGCCGTGTAGGTGAAGAAGGCGTTGCCCACAAAGTTAGTGGCGGGGGTAAACGTCAGGTTGGCCACGTCAGTCAGGGCAATTACCTGGTTAACCGTTACGGCGTTGCTGCCGAGCTTGAGCACGCCCTGGGCACCGGTCGGGAGGTTCGTGACCGTGTACTTGGCGCCGGTACCACCAAGGGCCGAGAGCAACATGCTGCTACCGGTGTTGCCTTGAGGAGCCTGCTTGGTGTTCGCCACGTCGTTGGCCACAGGTAGCGCGTTGGCCTGGGTGGTGGAGACGCTGCTCGTGGAAGTGGCCGCGCCAGTGGGCGAGTTGCTGTTGCTCGCCGCGCCATTCACGAGGAACGACGCGCTGGTCGGGGCCGTGAAGGCAATGACGCTCGTCGCCGACTGGCCGGCCGGCAGGGTGGTGCCCGTGCCGCCGTAGACGGTGACGGTGCCGCTACCCGTTTTGGCTACACCATTGAGAGTGTAGTTGGTTACGCCAGCCGGCAGGGTCACGGTCATACCGAGGTCGGTAGCGGCCGTGGGGCCGTTGTTGGTGGCCGCTAGCGTGTAGCTGACGGTGCTGCCGGCCGTGGTGGTGGCCGGGCCGCTCATCCCAAAGGCCACGGTGGCAGATGAGGTAACGGGAGTCGAAATATTAACCGTGTTGTTAGTGGCATTGCCGTCAGGGTTATCCGCCGCCGAAGTGGCCGTGACCACCACCGGACCGCTCACGGGCAGCGGGAAGGTGACGGTATTTTGCGAGGACGTGTTCAGCGCCAGGGAAGCTACCGCTGGGAATACCAAGGCACCCGTGGCTGGGTTGTAGGAAATGACGCCACCCATAGTGGTGTTATAAGTCACGAGTCCCGTTGCCCTGCTGTAAGTACCAGAGGTATTATTCACATTGAGCGTAGCTGTGGCAAGCCCGGCGGGCAGGGCCACTGTCTGCACCGCATTTTGGGCCGCGGCTCCGGTGGTGGCGTTCGTCGTGGTTACGGTATAAGTGGCTGTGATGCCAGCAGCCTGGGTGCCGGACAGCGACGAGGTAATGGTCGTGGACAGGTCGGTGCTGGTGAGTGCCGATTGCGCGGCCCGCGTGCTTAGCACGGCCGAGTTGTTGGTCAGGTTGCTTTCGTTCGGGGCTACCGTAGTAGCGGCGATGTCGAGCTGCACCACGCTGATGGGGGCCAGGAACTGCACCGTGGTAATGGTGCTGGTGCCCGGAGCGCCCACCGTAGCGGCCGGCATGGCCAGCAGTCCTGTGGCCACGGTGTAGGCCGGGCCGTTGGTGCCGAAGGTGATAACGCCGTTGCTCAGCGTACCAGCCACGTTGTTTACCAAGAAACCGGTGACATTAAGGCTCGTGGGTAGCTGGACCTGAGTTGTTTGCGAGCCGATGGCCGACGTGCCGTTGTTGGTGGCAGTCACGGTGTAGAACACCGGGTTGCCCTGCACAGCCTGCGCGGGCCCAGACAAGGCTACGGACAAGTCTTGCTGCGCCGTCACGGAGTTAATAATGGACGCCGTGTTGTTGGCCGTCGTGCCGTCGGCAGTGGGGCTACTTACGGTGGCTACGGCCTGCAGTGGTGTGCTGCCGTCCGGTAGCGGCGTGATGGCCGGTACCGCGAAGCTGAGCGTGTTCGTTTGCACGGCCTTGCCAGCCAGGATAGGCAGGATAGGCAGCGATAGCAAGCCACTGGCTACGTTGTAGGTAGCGCCGTTACCGAAGGTGATGACACCGTTGCTCAGCGTGCCGATTAGGCCGTTGAGCTGGAGCGAAGCTACGGGCAAACCGGCCGGGACGGCAGCGGTTTGCAGCACGTTCAGGGCCGGGTTGGCCGAGTTGTTCACCGTTTGCACAGAGTACGTCACCTGCTGGCCGGCCGTCAGGGCCGTGCCCGTGGCCGTGGTGCCTCCTTCAATCCGGCTAATGGAAGTAGAGAGGTCGGCCAGGGGCTGGATTTCGGTTTCCGCCGTGGCCACATTGTTGCCGGGCACGAGGTCGAGAGTGGTGGCGCTCACGCTGGCTGTCACGGCTATTGAGGGGCCCGCGGCCGGGGCCGGAAAGCTGATGGCGTACGATTGGGGCGTGGCAGCACTAGCCTGGCTACCCGGTACGGCAACCAGCGACAGCAGGCCCGTGGTCACGGTGTAGGTCGGGCCGTTGGTGCCGAAGGTGATGACGCCGTTGCTCAGCGTACCAGCCACGTTGTTTACCAAGAAACCGGTGACACCGAGACCCGTGGGCAGGCTCACCTGCGTTTGCACGCCGGTGGCCGCGTTGGGGCCATTATTGCCTTGGGTCACGGTGTAAGCCACCGTGGCCCCGGGGGCCGCTTGACTAGGGCCCGTTACCGTCACGTATACGTTGCTCTGGGTCGTGGCGGCAGCGCTGTTCACGACCACGGCGGTGGCGGTGGTCGCCCCGTTCAGGTACGCCGTGTTGTTGGCCGTCACGGGGTCGCCCGCGCCGGTAGTGTTTGGCGTCACAGTGGCCGCAGGCGAGAAGGCCGCAGTGGCCGCAAAGCTCACGCTGTTGGTTTGGACTTGGCCGTTGGCCAAGTTCAGGGTCGGGAAGATCACCACGCCGGTGCTGCTACTGTAAGTGCCACCGTTGGTGGCAAATACGCCGGCCAAGCCGGTGGGCAGCTGCACGGTTTGCTGGGCCCCCGTCACTGGCGAGGGGCCATTATTGGCCGTCGTAATGGTGTAAGTAGCCAGGTTGCCGGTTACCACCGCAGCGGGGCCGGTCAGGGTGGTGGCCAGGTCGAACTGCGGCGTCACGGCCAGCGTGATGGCGGCCACGTTGTTCACCAGGTTCACGTCGGGGCTGCTATTGTTCACCGAAGCGGTAGCCGTGAGGGGCCCTGTGCCCGGGGCCAAGAACGTTACGCCGAAGGTAGCCGAAGCGCCGGCCGCAAAGTTGGTGAGCGTGGGGAACACCACTAAGCCGGTAGTCACAGCATAAGTTGCGGCCACGGTGGTCCCGTTGCGGGTGAACGTAAGTGTACCGATCAGGTTGGCTGGGAGTTGCAGTTGCTGCACCACATCGGCGTTGGTACCGGTGGGGCTGTTGTTGGCCGTGGTGCCCGTAATAGTCACCTGCTGGCCAGCCGTAACTATGCCGCCCGTAGCGGGCGAGGTAATGGTCGTGGCCAAGTCGAGTTGGCTCACCACCTGCACCATTAAGGTGGCTTGGTTGGAGACAATGCCTTGCCCATCTGTTACGGTATACGGAATAAAGGCAGTGCCCAGGAAGCCCGGGTTTGGGGTGAAAGTCACTTGTCCCGAGCTATTCACGGAGGCTGTGCCGCCATTTACCGTAACCGTTTGCTGCAAGCCGGACACGCCGGGCTGGAGGTCCACTGTGGCTACGTTGATGGGGCTTTTGTTGGCTCCTACACGGTCGTTGGCAGTTACGGCCACCGTTACGGAGGTATTAAGCGGCGTGGTGGTCACGTCGTCCACGGCCACAAGGGTCGTATCGAGCGGGATAGTATAGGTGCCGATGTTGTCGCTGCCGGCCCCGTTGCTATCAGTAGCCGTGTAAGTAAAGACGGCCTGCGTGCCCGTGAACGTGGAGGTTGGCGTGAAGGTGAGCTTGCTGGCGTCGGCCAGTGCGATGATCTGGCCAGCCGTTATGGCCACGCCATTCAGGGCAAGGGTACCGCTGGCGGCGGGAGGCAGGGTTTGGATTGTGAACGAGGCCAGCGTCGGCCCGCCCGACGCCGTACCGGTCAGGGCCGGGATGGTCGTAGCGGCCGCGCTTTTTGACAGTGCCGGGGCCGTGATGTTGTTCACTAGCAGGTTCTTCGTGCAGGTACCAAAGTACACATCGTCCAGGCCGAAGTCGTTACCATTCGCGACCCGATTCACGTCCCGGACTTCAAATGAGGCCGTCGTACTGTTGCCGGAGAACCACACGTCCGACAGCTTCACGAAATTGGTGGTCCCGTCAAGAGTGGTCACTACCGACGTCGATTCGCCGTTGATAACAAACCCAAGCTGCGCCGGGCTAGCTGGATTCACGCTGTTGGCGTACACCGAGAAGGTGTAGTAGCGGTTAGGCTGCACCGGCACCGTCTGCGCGTACACGCGTTGGATGTTAGCTGCCCCGTTCACAATCATGAAGTTGTCACCGGCTCCGGTGCGGCCAGTGCCCGTGAAATTGGGATGGTATTTGCTGGCGTCGCTGCCCACCCCGTAGTAACCCTCCGGCACCAGAGCGTTTGCCGCTTGCGCTACGTAAGTATAGCCGCTGGTGAAGCTGCCATCATTGCCAGCCGTAAAGCTGGGGTTCAGCAAAAGGTTTTTGCCCGTGCCCGAGAGGCAAACTAGGTTCGGGTCGTAAATATTTAGGCTGACCAGGGATATATTCGAGCAGGTGGGCGTAGTGCCCGTCTGGCAAATCTGATATGTGAACGAGTCCGTGCCGATGTAGTTCGGGTTAGGCGTGTAGTTGTAGCCACCGTCAGCGTTCAGCGTCACGGCCCCGTGCGTCGGCTGCGTCACTACCGTGGCCGTGAAATCGGTTGTCGCGTCGGGGTTATCGTCGTTGAGAATTACACTGGCCGTCACCTTAGTGTTAGCTGCCAGGCTGTTGTTATCGCTGTGGGTTACGAAGCGGTTGGCGAGCGTAATAGCCAGCGTGGCCGCATCGGCTGCAGTATTGCTGCCCTGGTTGGTATTGGTGCCCACAGTGCTCGTCATCGAGTAGTTCGTGCCGTTGGCGGTGGGGGCCGTAATGGTGAAGTTGAAGGTGTTGCTGGCCCCGTTGGCGAGCGTCACGGGGGCCGTACCGAGGCTAAGCGTGCCGCCGGTCGTGCCGGTGCCGGCCGTGTAAGTGCCGCCGCTGGCCGTCACCTGAGCTGCCGTCATGGTGGCGCCCACCGGCAAGGTGATTATTTGGGTCACTTGCGTGGCTTGGCCGGGGCCATTGTTGGTGAACACGGCCGTGTAGGGCCCGCTGGGCTGGCCGACCACGAGCACCTGCGGACCGCTGAGGGTCGTCGTTACGTCGGCAATGGAGGTTACGGTAACGGTCGAGCTGGCGGAATTGGCACCCGCATCGCTGCCCTGGTTGATGCTGGTGGTGATGGTGGTATTGGCTACCACCGACGTCAGCGCAACCGGCACGGCGGCAATGCTCACCGTCACGTTCAGGTTGGCGCCGCTGGCCAAGGTCGCCGGATTTATATTAAAAACTACCGGGTTGTTGGTATTGTCGTACGTGCCCGTCAGGCCCCCGGCTCCAATAATAGTCACGTTGCTAGCGCCTAGGCCCGCCGTTAAGGTCAGGGTGCGGGAGAAACCATCCGCCGTACTTGGTCCGTTGTTGGCGAAGGTGACGGCGAAGCTCAAGGCGCCGCCAGCATTCACCGAGCCACTGGGCGTGGGCGTTATGCTGGTCGCTACGTCGGCCACGGGGCTTACGGGAATGGTGTAGGTGGCGTCCCCGGCGGTGGCAGTGCCGCCGCTGGTGGCGCTGTGCGTGGTACTCGTGCCGCCGTTAGCGTCCGTTACCTTGTAATTAAACGTTACGGAACCCCCGAAACCCGCTACCGGCGCGTACTTCAGGGTGTTCAGCAAGGCGGGCGTAATCTGCTGGCTCGCGAAGTTAGCCGACGTCAGCACTATGGTGTTGAAAGTCAAGGTGCCCGAGGAGGGCAAGCTCGTCAGGCTATAGTAGTTGACACTGTTGCCCGGACTGCCGCTGACCGTGGCGCTCAGGTTCGGGCTCAGGGCCGTGGCCCCCGCCGTGTTCAGAATGGCCGCGTTGGTCGACGAGACGGCCACCGGGGCCGGTAGCAGCGTAGTCGACTGCGTGGCCGAGTTGTTGGTCAGATTGGGGTCGTTGGCACCGCTCGGCACGCTGGTGGTAGAGGTAGCGCTGATGTTGCCCGCGGCCGGGTTGGTGAAGCTGAACGTAAACGAAGCCGTGGTGGAAGTAGCTTGGCTGGTCAGGGTCCCGAAGTTAATAATCCCGGTGCCCGTATCGTAGGTTACGCCGCCGGCGTAGCTCTGCGTGGTGCCCGCGGTACCGATGGAGGCGGCCCCGTTGATCAGCAGGTTGGTAACGGCCGCTGAAAGCGTCACGGTGCGCGTCGCGCTCGGGGCCGCGTTGGGGCCGTTGTTGGTGTAAGTTACCGTGTAGTTGCCCGAGGGCGAGGCGTTGACGCCGTTGGCCGGGCCGGCGAGCGTCGTGGCTAAGTCCGAGGGCGGGGCCGTTACGGTCACACTCAGCGTGGCGACGTTAGAGATCAGGCCCTTTTCGTCATTGACGGTGTAGTTGACGCTAGCCGTGCCCGTAAAGCCCGGCGTGGGCGTGAAACTGATGGTGCCTTGGTTGGCGCCGGCCGCTGTATTGGCCGTGAACGTACCCCCCACTTGCGTGCCGACCACTGCGACCGTTGCTTTGTTGATGGTCCCATTGCCATCCGCATCCGTGGCATTGGTCAGCACGGGAATGCTATTCAGAGGTGTGTTATTGGGCGTCGTACCACCGTTCACGTTTACTACTACCGGGGCCGTGTTGCCTATCGTTATTGTATAAATAACTGGTGCGCTGGTTTGTGCTTGTTGTCCACCGTTATTAGTGTCAGTAGCAGTAAAAGAGAATGATACCGTTGTTCCAATAGCGACTCCTGCAGCTGGAGTAAAAGAGAGCAGAGAGCCACTTGGAATGGCAGTACTAGTTGTTGTCGCAACAGCAGTAGTTGATGTGCCTACAAATAGATCCCCTTTAGCTACATTTCGAGTATAACTAGTAATGGTAAAACTAAGGTTTGAGCGAGCTGTTGTGGCCGCCGGCTGCACAAGAATGCGAGATCCTGTATATGAGACCGAACTAGCCTGAGGACTTGGTACAGTAGGCGTTGCCATCGCCGATTGATAAGCGCCACCAATAAACAAAACGAACAGCCCCATCAGGAGGCCGAATCGACGTAAGAGTGTTTCCATAAACAGAGAATTGAGGATGAACTAAAAAAGTACTAAAATCAGAATGAATGAAAACGCGGTTTCCAAAAGTAGAGTTAGCTCTGAGCAATGGGTAATATTTTTAGACGAACAGTTCTGTAGCCTCGGTAAACGGAATGAAACGAGAGACAAAAAAGTGTTATAATATTCTGCTAAAGCATAGGATAGCCTCTGTTTAATATTTGTGTCCTGTTGATTTTGCCTGGTAATATTTAGTTAATAAGCATGTTTGAAATAGTTTTTCAACATTTCCACGTTACTCCAGAGCGAAAATATTACACTACCGCCAATCTTAAACTTCCATAGTTAATCTAATTAATTTAATAATTATTCTAATATTCAGAATATGTTTATGTACATGCTCAGTATGCTCTGGGTTCAGTGATATTTTTGGGTATTACTAGCTTATCCTTAAAAACATTGGGATCAAAAAATTC
>JANPOR010000221.1:0-2104 GCA_031428075.1 Hymenobacter sp.
CTGCTGATTGTGAGCCACGACCGCTACTTCCTCGACCACCTCGCCGAGCACCTCTTCGTACTGGAGCCGGGTGGGGCCGTCCTCAACTTCCCGGGCAACTATACCGACTACCGCGAATACCTCGAAGAGCGCGAAACCGAAGCTACCTTAGAGGCGGAAGAAAAAGCCGCCAAGGCCACCCGCGCCGCCGCGAAACTCGCGCCGGCTCCGGTTGCACCCGTCCCAACGGCTCCCGCCAAGCGCCGCGCTACCTTCGCCGAAAAGAAGGAATACGAGCAGCTCGAAGCTGCGATGGCCAAGCTGGAAGCCGAAAGAGCCCAGATTTTCCGCGACCTCAACGGCGGACAAGGCTCGCACACCGAGCTGGCCGCTTGGGGAGCCCGCCTGCAAACCGTAGAAAAAGAGCTGGCCCAGAAAGAGGGGCGTTGGCTGGAACTGGCCGAGTTGGTGTAAGCGCGTCCTGCAGTGGGGGCCCTAAGTGCCCCACTGCAGGGCGCGGGAGCTGCGTCAGTTCGGCATGTGTGCGCTGTCTTGCACGGCTACGATTCCGGGTTTGGAGCTGAGAGCAGCTGGCGGAGCGATGGTTTCGCCGGGGACGCCGAAAATGCTACCCGGCCAGATCAGCTGGCAGTTGAAATTCGCCCGCCGCGACTTCCCGAAGCGGCCACGTGCGCCGGACGGCCCCCACCGGAATGGGCGCAAACGCGTGGGCAAAAAATTCGCCCCGCCTTGCTGCCCATTCGCGCTCCACGCGCACGCCAGCCGCAGCCAGGGCTCCTTCGTCGATTTCGAGTAATACCAACGCAGCCCGCCCGGTGTAATACCGGCGAGCCGTTTCGAGCAGCTGGTGCCGCTCCGAAGTGTGAATGAAGCCCTCCGATGCCAGGTCGGCGCTGGCGAAAAAGCCGGTTTGCTGGGCTTGTTCCCAATCGGCCAAGTCGGCCAAGCGGTAGATCATGCCTTGTCCTACGCTTTCCACACGTCCTGCTGCACGGTTTTCCCGACTGTGAGCACCAGGCGCACAGGGTTGGGCACGAGGGTAAGGCGGGCCTCCTTGCCCGGGTACTTTTCGGAGTCAATCCACACGCCTTCTTTGGGGCCGGGCATGACGGTAGCCGTGGCGGGCAGGTAGGCGGTGGGCAGCAGAACGTCGGTGTCGGATTTCAAGTCGCCGTGAACCTTGTCGAGGGCCGTTTCGAGGTAGTCGCCGTACTCGTCATTGAATTCGTCTTCCAGGTCGTGCAGGGCCTCTTCTACCTCGTCGTAGCGGGCATCGTCGTAGGTAAGATTGTGCAGCTCGGCCTTCTTTTCAATCAAGGCCACGAGGGCGTGGTTCAGGTCTTCGGTTTTCATAAAATCAGAGAGAAAGCGGGCCCCCGCCCGGGTACGGTTCAAACGCAAAGTTGCTACGAAATCCGTAATTGCCGCCCGCGGGCAGCCGTTAGGGCCGCCGCCGTACTTTTAATACCATGAGAACCATTAGCTTACTCCTATTCGTCCTAGTCCTTGGCGGCCGGGCCCTCGGCCAGAGTGGCTGCCCCGACCCGCAGGCCATCAATTACAACCCCGCGGCCCGCACCAACGACGGCTCGTGCCGGTACCCAACCACCGCCACCGGCGTAGTAACCAAGGCCCTGCTCGACGACGCTGTGCCCGAAACCTCGGGCCTGCAACTGGCCGGCAGGGCCCTGTGGACTTTCAACGACAGCGGCAATCCGCCGGTGCTGTTCCGCATCGACTCAGCCAGTGGCCGGGCCACGCAGCGGGTGCGCGTCGTCAACTTTCCCAATGTTGACTGGGAGGATATTGCCACTGATGGCCGCTACCTATACGTGGGAGATTTTGGCAACAACGCCGGCGACCGGCGCGATTTGCGGGTGCTGCGCGTGCCCCTGGCGGGGCCCTTGGCCGGGGCCGATACCGTGTCGGCCAAGGCCATCAACTTTCACTACCCCGACCAAGTGGTGTTTGGCGGAGGAGTCAACAATCATAATTTCGACTGCGAGGCTGTTTTTTACTTCAACGATTCGCTGCACCTGTTCACCAAAAACTGGGCCGACCGGCGCACCAAGTACTACACTATTCCCGCCGCGCCAGGCAATTA
>JANPOR010000222.1:0-13816 GCA_031428075.1 Hymenobacter sp.
CCGGCCCTCGACGTGCTGGGCAAGCCCCAGCCCTACGACCGCTACGACCGCTACCGCAGCCGGGTGCGGGGCGTGCCCGAGTTTATGGGTGAGCTGCCGGTGGCCTGCCTGGCCGAGGAAATTCTGACGCCGGGCCCCGGGCAGCTGCGGGCCCTGGTCACGAGCTGCGGCAATCCGGTGCTAAGCACGCCCAACGGCCGCCAGCTCGATAGGTCCCTGGACGGCTTGGAGTTCATGGTGTCCATTGATATCTACCTCAACGAAACCACGCGCCACGCCCACTACATCCTGCCGCCTGCCACGGGCTTGGAGACGGCGCACTACGACGTGTCGTTTCACGCCCTGGCCATCCGCAATACGGCCCGCTACTCGGAGCCGCTGTTTGATAAAGGGGCCGACGCGCGCTACGACTGGGAGATTTTTGAAGGCCTGCGCCAGCGCCTGGGCCCCGACGCCTACGACCCGGCCGCGGCCCCGGAAAACCCCGAAGCCAAGATCGACCTGGGCTTGCGCTACGGAGCTTATGGAAAACAGGGCCTTTCGCTCGACGCCTTGCGCGACCAGCCCCACGGCATCGACCTGGGGCCCCTCCAGCCGCGCCTGCCGCAGGCGCTGCGCACGTCCAATCAGCGCATCGACATGGCCCCGCCCCTGTTTCTGGCCGACCTGGACCGGGCCCGGCAGGCGCTGGCCGCGCCGCCTGCGCTGGCCGCCGACCAGCTACTACTGGTGAGCCGCCGCGAGCTGCGCAGCAACAACTCGTGGATGCACAACGCGCCGCGCCTCATCAAGGGCCGCAACCGCTGCACCCTGCACCTGCACCCCACCGATGCCGCCGCCCGCGACCTCGCCGAGGGCCAGCTGGTGCGCGTGCGCTCCCGCGTGGGCACCGTGGAGCTGCCCGTTGAGCTGACCGAGAACATGATGCCCGGCGTGGCCAGCATGCCCCACGGCTACGGCCACGCCCGCCCCGGCGTCCGCCTCGACGTGGCCGCGCGGCACGCTGGGGCCAGCATCAACGACCTCACCGACGAGACGCGCCTCGACGCCCTCACCGGCAACGCGGCGCTCTCGGGGGTGCCGGTGTGGGTGGAGGGGGTTTGAAAGCAGCGCGGACGCTGCGAGTCCGCACGTTGCATGCTCCGCGTTACAATTCCGTCCACGCGCGAACGCGCAGCGTCCGCGCTCTAATTGAGTCTACGCTATAATCAACCAATGCGCTACCTTCTCACTAACTGTACCGTGTACACCGGCACGGCCGTGCTACCGGACTACGCCGTGCTGGTCGATAACGAAACCATTGAGGCCGTGCTGCCCGCCGCCGGCGCGCCCGCCGACGTACCCCGGCACGACGGCGGCGGCCTGAATTTATGCCCTGGTTTCATCGATTTGCAGCTGTACGGCGGGGGCGGGCACCTGTTTTCCGTCGAGCCCACGGCCGCGGCGCTGGCCAGCTTGCGGGCCCACACCCTGCGCCATGGCACCACCAGCTTCCTGCCCACCATGCCCACCAATGCGCCCGAAATGATGCGCGCGGCGCTGGCGGCCGTGCGCGCGGCCCAGCCCACCACACCCGGCCTGCTGGGCCTGCACCTGGAGGGCCCCTACATCAACCCCATCAAGAAAGGTGCCCACCGCGAAGAGTTCATCCGGGTGCCCGAGCCGGCGGCGCTGGCCGAGCTGCTGGCCTTCGGGGCCGGCGTGCTGCGCATCATGACGCTGGCCCCCGAAGTGGCCACGCCGGGGGCTCTGGCCCAGCTGCGCGCCGCGGACGTAGTGTGCTCGGCGGGCCATTCCAACGCCACTTACGCCGAGGGCATGGCCGCGTTTCGGCAGGGTTTCGGAGCGGCTACGCATTTATTCAATGCCATGTCGGGGCTGCAAAGCCGGGCCCCAGGGCTGCTGGGGGCCATCTACGACGACGCGGCGGTGGCGGCCAGCGTCATTGCCGATGGCGTACACGCCGACTTCGCGGCCGTGCGCATCAGCAAGAAAATCATGGGCGAGCGGTTGTTTCTCATCACCGACGCCGTGGAAGAATCGGCCCACGGCGCTTACCAGTTTCACCGCCAGGGCGACCATTTTGTGGACGCCCAAGGCATCCTCGCCGGCTCGGCCCTGACGCTGATGACGGCCGTGCGCAACTGCGTGCGGCACGTGGGCATCGCGCTGCCCGAGGCCCTGCGCATGGCCAGCCTCTACCCTGCCCGCGCGCTGCGCCTCGACAACCACCTGGGCCTGCTCCAGCCCGGCTACCGGGCCGATATGTGCTTATTCGACCATGATTTTAACGTGCAGGCCACCGTACTGCACGGGACGTTGCGGCGCTGGGAATAGCGATAGGCTTTGCGAGCGTGCGTGGAGCGGTTTTGGGCAAAACGCACAAACAGCGCGGATCCTCAGCGCCCACACAACCCCTTAATGCGCCGGCTGGCTGGGACCCAGGGGCCGTGGGCTCGCCTCCATGCAGTCTTCATCCTTCGGTCCGTCCTTCGGGGCTCAGTGGGCAACCTCCGGCCTTCGCCGTTGTCGTTGCACGCAGCCTTCTGCCAGGGCCCGCAGTTGGGGGAGCTTGGCGGCGCGGCGGCCAAGGCATGTTTTATCTAATAAGGTGTTCGGCATGTGGATAGTTAGGCTGGCGCTGGCGCGCCCTTACACGTTTGTGGTCATGGCGTTGCTCATCCTGGTGGGCGGCGTGCTCACCATCCAAACCATGGCGGTGGATATTTTCCCCGACATTCCGATTCCGGTGGTGGGCGTGGTGTGGGGCTATGCCGGCATCTCGCCCGAGGAGATGAACCAGCGCGTCGTTATTCCCAACGAGCGGGCGTTTTCCACCACCGTTAACAACATCGAGCACATCGAGAGCCAGAGCCTGAAGGGCGTTGGGCTGATCAAGGTGTTCTTCCAACCCGGCAGCAACCCCGATGCCGGCGTGGCCCAGCTCACGGCCATCACCCAGACGCTGCTGCGCATCCTGCCCCCTGGCATCACGCCGCCGCTCATCATCCGCTATTCGGCCTCCAACGTGCCGATCGTGCAAACCTCGCTCAGCAGCGAAACCCTGGGCGAGTCGGACCTCTACGACGCGGCCAATGCCTTCATCCGGCCCGGCCTAGCCGTGGTGCAGGGGGCTTCGGTGCTGCAGCCCAACGGCGGGCGGCCCAAGCAAATCATGGTCGACCTCGACCCCGACAAGCTGGCCGGCAAAGGTCTGAGTGGCAACGACGTGGTGGGGGCCCTCACGGCCCAGAACCTTATCATCCCGGCCGGGTCGGCCAAAATCGGCACCCGCGAGTACGACGTCAAGCTCAACTCCAGCCCTGAGGCCATCGCCACCCTCAACGACCTACCCGTGCGGGTCGTGAACGGCACCACGGTGTACATCCGCGACGTGGCTTTCGTACACGAAGGGGCAGCGGTGCAAACCAATATCGTGCGTCAGAACGGCCGCCGCACGGCCATCATCCCGATTCTGAAAAGCGGCGCGGCGAGCACGCTGGCCATCATCGACAAAATCAAGGCGGCGCTGCCCAACATCCAGGCCAACGCCCCGCCGGGCCTGAACATCAAGCTGTTGTTCGACCAGTCATTTTTCGTGCGGGCCAGCATCAAGGGCGTGGTGGTAGAAGCCTGCATCGCGGCGGCCCTCACCGGGCTGATGATTTTGCTGTTTTTGGGCTCGTGGCGCTCCACCATTATCATCGCCACCAGCATCCCGCTCAGCATCCTGGTGAGCATCATCGTGATGAATATTTTGGGCCAGACGCTCAACATCATGACCCTGGGGGGCCTCTCGCTGGCCGTGGGCATCCTGGTGGACGACGCAACGGTGGAAATCGAGAACATCCACCGCAACATGGGCATGAAAAAACTGCTCAAGCGCGCCATTCTCGACGGCGCCCAGCAGATTGCCACGCCCGCGCTAGTGGCCACGCTGGCCATCTGCATCGTGTTCGTGCCGGTATTTTTCCTGGGCGGAGTGGCGTCGGCCATCTTCGCGCCGTTGGCTACGGCCGTGATTTTCGCCATGCTGGCCTCGTATATACTCAGCCGTACGCTGGTGCCCACGCTGGTGATGTTCTTGCTGCGCAAGGAATTACCCATTTACCATGCTCAGCAGGAGCCCGACCTGCCCAGCGCTCACGTGCGCAACGGCCAGCCCGTGAGCCAGGCCGACCGCGACCTGGAAACCATCCAGCGCCAGCAGTACGAAAAAGCTCACCCCAGCGGCACGGCCGAGGAGGAAGCCGAGAACGCCATCACCGAAGCCGAAGTGCGGGCCAGCCGGGAAATTCAAACGAGCTGGGTGTGGAAAATCCATGCCGCCTTCGAGCACCATTTTGAGAAGTTCCGGGCCGGCTACGGCAACGCGCTGGCCTGGGCCCTGGGCAACCGGCCCAAGGTGATTACCGCCTTCACGGTGTTGTTCATCGGCTCATTGGGGCTGTTTCCGCTGATTGGTCAGAACTTCTTCCCTACCGTTGACGCCGGGCAGCTGCGTTTGCACGTGCGGGTGCCCACCGGCACGCGGGTGGAGGACACGGAAGTCCGTTTTCAGCAGGTGGAGCAGGTGATTCGGAAAGTGATTCCGGCCAAAGAGCTGGACTTGATGCTCGACAACATCGGCTTGCCAGTGGTCAGCATTAATATCCTGCTCAGCGACAACCCTACCATCGGGGCCGGCGACGGTGAGATTCTGTTGAGCCTGAAGGAGGGCCACGGCCCCACGGGCGAGTACATCAACGAAATCCGCCGCCGGCTGCGCCGGGAGCAGCCCGACCTGATCGTCTTCTTCCAGCCCGCCGACATCGTGAACCAGACGCTCAACTTCGGCCTGCCAGCCCCGATCGACGTGCAGGTGATCGGGCGCGACAAAGCGGCCAACCAGCGCATTGCGGGCGAGCTGCGGGCCAAAATCAACCGGGTGCCGGGCGTGGTGGATGCGTTTATCTACCAGGCGTCCGACCAGCCCCAGCTGCGGGTCGACATCGACCGGGTGCGGGCCCAGCAGGCGGGCCTGGCCCAGCGCGACATCGCCAACAACGTGCTCGTCAACCTCTCTTCCAGCACCCAGACCAGCCCCAACCAGTGGCTGAACCCCGCGACGGGCGTGAGCTACGCCGTGGCCGTGCAAACTCCGCCCCGCGCCCTGGCTACGCTCGACCAAATCGGGGCCATCGGCGTAACCGGCGCCGGGCAGGCCCAGGCCCAGCTGCTGAGCAGCTTTGCCACTGTGCGGCGCACGTTCACCACGGCTGTGGTCTCCGACTACAACATCCAGCGCACCGTGGACCTCTACGCCGGCGTGAACGGCCGCGACCTGGGCGGCGTGGCCGCCGACGTGCGCAAAATCATGGACGACACCCGCAAAACCCTGCCCAAAGGCACCACGCTGGCCCTGCGCGGCCAGGCCGATTCGATGCGCACGTCGTTCGCGGGCCTGGGCCTGGGCCTGGCCGGCGCCATCGTGCTGGTGTACCTGCTGATGGTGATAAACTTCCAGAGCTGGCTCGATCCGCTTATCATCATCACGGCCCTGCCGGGGGCCCTGGCGGGCATCTTGTGGATGCTGTTCGTGACGCACACCACCCTAAGCGTACCCGCACTAATGGGCGCAATGATGTGCATCGGCGTGGCCACGGCAAACAGCATTTTGCTGGTGACATTTGCCAACGAGCGGCGCGAGGAGGAGCCCGACCTGCTCCCGATCGACGCAGCCCTCGACGCCGGCTTCACCCGCCTGCGCCCGGTGCTGATGACGGCTTTGGCTATGATCATCGGCCTGCTGCCCATGTCGTTGGGCCTGGGCGAAGGCGGCGAGCAAAACGCCCCGCTGGGCCGTGCCGTTATCGGGGGCCTGATGCTGGCGACGGTAACGACGCTGTTTTTCGTACCCATCATGTTTTCATATCTGAAGAAGCCCAAGCCGGTGCTGGCCGCGGCGTAACAGCATTTTCGGCCATCATGCTGAGCGCAGGGGAGCATACCTGGCGTCCAGCCATAACGATGAGCGGATTCACAACACTTCAAAATGTCTGACAACAACAATTCCTCCGGTCGGTTCTGGCTCGTTATCGTGGTGGCCCTGGTCGCTTTTGCCGGCCTGTTCCTGGTCGGTTACCTGCCCCGCCACCGCCAGGAAAAAGCCCGCGATGCCGAGGCCCACCAGGTAGCCGCCGCCGCACCCGTGGTCACCGTGGTTTCCGCCAAAGCGGCCCCCGACACCACCACGCTTACCCTGCCCGCCGATGCCCGCTCGCGGCGCGAAACCTTCGTTTTCGCCAAGGCCAGCGGCTACGTCAAGGCCTGGCACGCCGACATCGGCCAGCGCGTGCGGGCCGGCCAGCTGCTGGCCGAAATCACCACCCCCGAACTGGACCAACAGGTTGCCCAGTCGCGTGCCACGTTGGCCCTGGCCCGCACCAGTTACAACCGCTTGGCCGGCGTGAAGCTGGCCGGCGCCATTTCGAAGCAGGAGCTGGACGCGGCCCAGGCCCAGTACGCAGCTCAGCGGGCAGCCGTGCAGCAGCTGCTGGCCCAGCAGAATTTCCGGCGCGTCACGGCCCCGTTCAGCGGCCTCGTCACGCAGCGCAACGTGGAAGTGGGGGCCCTGGTGAGCACCAGCAATACCCCCGGATCACAGCTGTTCAAACTCGAGCAGACCGATGCGCTGCGCGCCTTCGTGCAAGTGCCGCAAAACTTCTCGCCCGCCATTCGGCCGGGGCTGCGGGCCGATTTTCTGGTACCGGAGTTTCCGGGCCAGGTCTTCCACGGCCGCGTGGTGCGCGACGCCGGGGCCCTCACCACCGACACCCGCACGCTGCTAACGGAGGTGCGCGTGCCCAACGCCAAGGGTCAGCTGCGGCCGGGCAGCTACGCCCAGGTGCGCTTTTACTTGCCGCGCACGGCCCCAAGCGTCATAATTCCGGCCAACGCCCTGGTGCCCGGCGGCACCGACTCGCGCGTGGCCGTGGTGACGCTTGACAAAAAGATTCACTACTCAACCATCGTGACGGGCCGCGATTTCGGCTCGCAACTCGAAGTGATGCAAGGCCTGCGCGGCGGCGAATCATTGGTCCTCAATCCATTGGAAACGATGACCGAGGGCGAAACCGTGACTACCCGCGCCTTTGTACCGGCGGCCAGGCCCGTGGGGCCGCCCCCCGCCAAGCCCCGGCCCAACGACCCCGACGCGCCGCGGGTATCGTCGCCGGTGACAATGAAATAGGATTGATTTTGTCATCCCGCACTTCATTCGGAACGACAAAACCGACCCTGTTCCATTGTCACGGCACTAATTCTGCAGCACTGTACTGAAAACCAGCATGTCGAATCATCGTTATTTATTGCTGCTACCACTGCTACCACTGCTGGCATCGTGCATGCGCCCGCTTAGCTACCAGCCACCTTCTCTACCGACTCCCACGACCTGGAAAAATACCGCTGACACCCTGACGGCCACCCCGCCCCGGGCCCCCACAACCGCCGCCACTCCTCCCACCGCCGACAGCCCGCCCGCGCCAGGGCCCTGGTGGGCGTTATTTAATGACCCAGTGCTGGCCGGGCTGGAGCAGCAGGCCACCACCCAAAACTTTAGTCTGCAAGCTGCCCTGGCCCGCGTGGAGGAGGCCCGCGCCAACGTGCGTGTGGCGGCTTCCTACCGTTCGCCCCTCGTGACGGTGGACCCGCAGGTGTACCGCACCCGGCTGTCGGCGCTGCGGCCGCTGCCGTTTCCGGTGGCCAGCAGCATTGGCATGGTGCAGAACCAGTTTTACGTTCCGGTGAACGCCAGCTACGAGGTGGACGTGTTTGGCCGCATCCGGGCCAGTGTGCGGGCGGCTGAAACCGACGCGCAGGTGGCCGAGGCCACCCGCCGCGCCGTGCAGCTCTCGCTCACGGCCGACGCGGCGACGTATTATTTCGGCCTGCGCGGGCTCGACGCGCAGCTGACCGTGCTCGACACCGCCCGCCAAGACCGCCGGCACAGCCTGGCCCTGACGCGGGAGCGCTACCGCGCTGGCGTCGACAACGAGATTGCCGTGTATCGCGCCGAGACCGAGCTGGCTAACGTGGAGGCCCAACTTTTCGAAACCCGCCGCCAGCGCCTGGGCCTGGAGGCGGCGCTGGCCACCGTGGTGGGCCAGCCAGCCAGCGCCTTTGCCCTGGCCCCGCGGCCGGACTATTTGGTGGCGCCCGCCGTGCCTCCCACCTTACCTGCTGCCTTACTGGCGCGGCGGCCCGACTTGCAGCAGGCCGAGCGCCGCCTGGCCGCCGCCAGCGCCCGCGCCGACGTGGCCCACCTCGCGCGCCTGCCCAGCCTGCGCCTCGCCGGCCTGCTGGGGCCCCAAAGTGCCCAGCTGGGCGAATTGGCGCGGGTATCGGACAGCTACACCTACTACGTGGGCGGCGGCGTGAGCATCCCGGTGTTCAACGGCGGCCGCAACCGGGCCAATGAACAGGTGGCCCGCACCGAGGCCACCGCCCTCACGGCCGACTACCGCCAAACGGCCCTGGTGGCGTTCCGCGAAGTGGAAACGGCCCAGGCCGACGTGCGCCAGTACCAGGCCCAGTTGGGGGCCCGGCAGCGGGCCCTGCGCGCCGCGCGCCTGGCCAGCACCCTCACCAGGGAGCGCTACCGCGCCGGCCTCACCAATTATTTCGAGGTGGTAGACGCCGACCGTCAGACCCTCGCCGCCGCCACCCTCCTCACCCAAACCCAGGCCAACCTGCTCACGGCCACCGTGGCGCTGGTGCGGGCCTTGGGCGGCGGCTGGGAACAGGGATCATAGATAATTGCGCGGCCTGTAGTTACTTAGCTGCTCACCTCAACCTTTAATGCCTCTTCGCTCGTGTCCACTTCCGCCCATAACATCGTCGCCTGGGTATTACAAGTGCTGCTCGGCCTTGCTTTCATCGCTTCTGGTTTCAAAAAATTCACGAGCCTGCCCGGCACGATAAGGCTGTTTTCTAGCATGGGACCGCCCGGCGCGCTGGCCTGCGTTATTGCCGGGGCCAAGCTGCTGGGCAGCATTGGCTTGCCGGTGCCGCGCTTCGTGCGCCCGGCCACGCCGGGCCTCATCACCATTATGGTCGGCGCGTTGTTTATGCACGCCACCAAAATTCCTGGCGGCCTGGCCAAAGACGTCCCGGCCCTGGTGCTGCTGGTGCTGCGCCAGCCGGTGCCCGCAACGGTTTAAGCCAGCGAGCTGTAATCTTTTGGATACCTCGGCTGTTGCCGGGCAGTTCCCTTGCTTTTTTCGCCGGGCCGCGGCCCAGCGCTTTTTCATGCAACTACTTTTTAACTACTTGCGCCGCTACTGGGGCCTGCTGGCCCTGGCCCTGGTACTGGCTTCTGTCAACCAGATCTTTTCGCTGCTCGACCCCTATATTTTCCGCAAGCTGGTTGATCATTTCGCGGTCAAATACCCCGGCGTCGCGGGGCTGCGCATGGTGTCGTTCTGGCCCTTTTTCCGGGAGGCGATACCGCTGCTGGCTATGATGCTGGGGGTGGCCATGGTGTCGCGCATTGCCAAAAACTTTCAGGACTACTACGTCAACGTCATCACTCAGCGGCTAGGGGCCGAAATGTATTCCGACGGCTTGCGTCACTCGTTGGATTTGCCTTACCAGGTGTTCGAGGACCAGCGCTCGGGCGAAACCCTGGGCAAGCTCCAGAAAGTCCGCGCCGACGTGGAAAAGCTCATCCAGGGCTTCGTCAACGTACTGTTCACGGCTGTAGTGGGCATCATTTTCGTGATGTGGTACGCCATTACGGTGTACTGGCCCATCGCGGCGGGCTACTTCCTCACCATCCCGCTACTGGGCGTACTGAGCTTCGCGCTGAGCAAGCGCATCAAGGCTATCCAGAGAACCATCGTGGCCGAAACCACGTCCCTGGCTGGTTCTACCACCGAGAGCCTGCGCAACATCGAGCTGATCAAAAGCCTGGGCCTGGCCCAGCAGGAGACCCAGCGCCTGAACGGCATCACCAACAAGATTCTCAAGCTCGAGCTGCGCAAGGTGCGCTACCTGCGTTCGCTCTCGTTCGTGCAGGGCACGTTCGTCAACTTGCTGCGCAACATCATCATCCTGCTGCTGCTGTTCTTGCGGGTGCAGAACTACATCAGCCTGGGCGAGTTCTTCTCGTTCTTTATCTACTCGTTTTCCATCTTCGGGCCCTTGCAGGAGCTGGGCACCATCATCGGCTCGTTCCGTGAAACAGAGGCCTCGCTGGCCAACTTCCAGAAGATTCTCGACACGCCCCGCGACGTGAAGCCGGACCACCCGGTGGAAATCCATAAGATCGAAACCCTGGCGTTTGACAACGTGCGCTTCAAGCACCTGAGCGCCGACACGCCGGCCCTCGACGGCATTTCCTTCGGCACGAAGCTGGGCGAGACCGTCGCCTTCGTAGGCCCCAGCGGCTCGGGCAAAACCACGCTCGTGAAGCTGCTGGTGGGCCTGTACCCGCCGCTGGCCGGCCGCATCCTCTACAACGGCGTGTCCAGCACCCAAGTCGACCTCGATGCCCTGCGCGAGCAAATCGGGTTCGTAACGCAGGACACGCAGCTCTTCTCCGGCACCATCCGCGAAAACCTACGGTTTGTGGCCCCCCACGCCACCGACGAAGAGTGCCTGAACGCCCTGCACCAGGCGGCAGCCGACACGCTGCTGGCCAGGGCCCCCCAGGGCCTCGACACGGTGCTGGGCGAGGGCGGCGTGAAAGTATCGGGCGGCGAAAAACAGCGCCTCAGCATCGCCCGGGCCCTACTGCGCCGCCCCACCCTGCTCGTGTTCGACGAGGCCACCTCGGCCCTTGATTCCCTCACGGAGGAAGAAATTAGCCGCACGGTGCGCGAACTGTCGGGCTCGCGCCAGCACATCACCATCCTCATCGCCCACCGCCTCAGCACCATCCTCCACGCCGACCGCATCTTCGTGCTCGAACGCGGCCACGTGGCCGAAGCAGGCCGCCACGACGAGCTGCTGACACGCAAAGGCCTGTACTACGCTATGTGGCGCCAGCAGATCGGCGAGCGCAAAGAAGTGCTGAGTGTAACCGAGTAGGTAAGGGTAGCAGAGACGGTGATGCTTCACTGCGTTCAGCATCACCGTCTCCCCGCTACTTTATCACCTGTGCCTCCACATCGAACTTAGCGGCGGGTGGCTCGGGGTGCATTTCTTCCAGCGTGGCCACCACAATTTCGGCGATGGCCAAGTCGCGGCTCCACTTGTGGTTGGCGGGCACCACAAACCACGGCGCTTCGGGCGAGGAGCAGTGGCGCAGGGCATCTTCGTACACGTCCTGGTAGTCATTCCAGCTGGCGCGCTCTTTTAGGTCGCTGGGCTCGAATTTCCAGCGCTTGGCGGGGTCGTCGAGGCGGACCTGGAGGCGCTCGGCCTGCTCTTTTTTGGAGATGTACAGGAAAAATTTGATGATGACCGTACCGTTGCGCACCAGCAGCTGCTCGAAGTTATTGATGTCCTCGAAACGCTGGTGGGCCTTTTTTTTGTCGATCAGGCCGTGCACGCGCGTCACCAGCACGTCCTCGTAGTGCGAGCGGTTGAACACGCCGATGTGGCCTTGCTCCGGGGTCTGGGCGTGGATACGCCACAGAAAGTCGTGAGCCAGTTCCTTGGGCGTGGGCTCTTTAAACGCCGCCACCTGCACGCCCGCCGGGTTCACGCCCATGAGTAGGTTGCCGATGGCCCCATCCTTGCCCCCCGTGTCCGTCGCCTGAAACACCAGCAGCAGGCTTCGCTGGTGCTCGGCGTAGAGCTTTTCCTGAAGCTCGGCCAGGCGCTGGCGCAACGCCGCCATGCGGGGCCCAGTCGCGTCCTTGTCAACGTACTTATCAGTAAAAGGAGTGTTGGCGTCGGGGTCTACATCGGCCAGTTGGAAATCCTTGCCTTTAACAAGAACGGCGGGGGTCTTGGGGTATTTCATGGGGCCTACTACGGGAATGTTATTCGCGCCGCCGAATTCCGGGTTCGGTACTCAAAAAATAAACGAAAAGCCCCGCGGTTTGCGTTAGCGAGTTGGCTCCACGGTCGGGCCAGCCGGCGGGCAACTTCCGGCGTTTTCGGCCAGGAATTCGCCGTTCAGCGGGTCATTATCCTTCCGTTTATTTGCTTCTTCTCATGATGCTTCTCCCCCGTTTTTTTCGTCGCGCAGCCTTGGGGTTGTTAGCGGCGGCATTGCCCCTGGCCGGCCCGGCGCGGGCCCAGGCGGCAGCCCCCGCCACCGGCATCATCCGCGAAATCACCGACGTGGTGGGCCTGCAACCGCGCTTTGAGCTGCGGGCTACCCGCGAGGTGGCCAATGCCGCCGCCGTGGTGTACGGCGGCAAGCGCTACCTGCTCTACAACCCTGATTTCCTGGCCGAAGTGAACCGCGCCGGCCGCACCGACTGGGCCGGCATCAGCATCCTGGCCCACGAGATGGGTCATCACCTCAACGGCCACACCCTGCGCACCGGCGGCTCCAACCCCGCCGACGAGTTGGAGGCCGACGAATTTTCGGGCTTCGTGCTGCGCAAGCTCGGCGCCAGCCTGGCCCAGTCCCAGGCTGCCCTGGCAGCAGTGGCCGATGGCGAAGGCTCTGCCACCCACCCCGGTCGGGCCCCGCGCCTGGCAGCCATCGGCCGGGGCTGGCAGCGCGCCGACTCCCAGGTTGCCGCCAGCCGCCGCACCCCCGACCCTTCGGCCGCTCCCGTGGCGCTGGCGGCCCCGGCCCCGCGCCGGGCCCCTGCGGCCGGTGACGAGGCGGACGCCCCCCCCGAGAGTGCCACGCCCGTGCGCTTGGTGGGCCAGCTCACTTTCCGCAACAACCCCCGCCAACGCTACTACCTCACTACCGGCCTGAACGTGGTGCGCGTGGCCGCCGACGAAACCACCGAAGTGGTGGGCCACCTCACCCACACCGCCAGCCCCGACTTTCCCTACGTGCTGGTCGATAGCCAGCAGCACCGCTTGTTCATCACCGCCCGCGGCGACGTGTACGACCAACAAGGCCAGCGCGTAGCCACCCTACACGACCCGTCTTAAAGCAAAGAGCAGTAAATAATTGATCATTGAGCCTGCTTGGCCTGATGACACTGCTTGCCATCACTTGTTCGTAAAAACAATGCCTGAGCTTCCCGAAGTCGAAACCTACCGCCGCTTCATCGACGAGTTGGCGGTGGGCCAGACCATTGCCGGACTCGACGTGCGCGACGCCCACGTGCTGGCCACCCCCGAAACCGAGCTGCGCGCTGCCTTGGTGGGCCGCCGCATCACCGGTACCGCCCGCCTGGGCAAAAACTGCTTCCTGGAGCTGGACAACGGCCGCGTGCTGGTGCTGCACTTTGGCATGACCGGCGACATTGGGGCCTTCCGCGACGAGGCCGACGCCCCGCGCTTCACCCGTGTGGCCCTGCACCTGGAAGATTCGGGCCTGAACCTGGCCTTCATCGACCCACGCAAGTTCGGCCGCATCCGCGTGGCCGATAGCATCGCCGCGTATCAAAAAGCTAAGAAAATAGGCCCCGACGCGCTGGACATCTCCGCCACCGAGTTGCAGCAGAAAATCAGCCGCCGCAAAGTTTTCGTCAAGCCCCTGCTGCTAGACCAAGGCCTCACCGCGGGCCTCGGCAACTGGATTGTAGACGAGGTGCTGTTTCAGGCCAGAATTCACCCCGAACGGCTGGGTAACTCGTTGTTGGAAAAGGAGTTTAAGGCCCTGCACGCTGCTATTCAGCTGGTGCTCACCACCGCCATCGACCACGAGGCCAATTACCGGCATTTCCCCAAGTCTTTCCTCATTCATGCCCGC
>JANPOR010000223.1:0-10756 GCA_031428075.1 Hymenobacter sp.
AAGCGGGGTTTGACCGGGAAGCGTTGCGCCAGTACCTAAGCAACAAGTTGCCGCAGCACATGATACCTTCCCTGTGGGTGGAACTGAAAGAACTGCCTTTAACGGCAAATGGCAAAATTAATCGCAACTCCCTGCCCGAAGCAGGTACCAGTGAAACCACCAGTGTGCCTTACGAAGCCCCGCGCAACGAAGTGGAAGCAAGGCTAAGTGCTGTATGGCAAGAGGTGTTGAAAGTAGAAAAGGTAGGCGTCCACGACAACTTTTTTGAGTTAGGAGGAGACTCCATTAGAACTATCCAGGTGGTGAGCAGGGCCAAACGCCTAGGCTATTCGCTACAAGCCAAAGATTTATTTCTTTATCAGACTATTGAAAAGCTTTCACAAATTATCATAACTCAATCAGAGGGTACTACGGGAAATGAGCACTTTCAGGGACAAGGGAAAGAAGCAGTAATCCTTACTAATAATACCAAGTCGCTTATTCCCGCGAGAACAGGAGGTAATAAAATACCTTTATATATCGTTTGTGGCGGCGGCGGAACGGTGTTCGCATTTAAGAAATTTATTGATATACTGGATGTTGATCAGCCCGTATATGTACTACAGCAACCGACAGATTTAAAGGATTTATCAGATTTTCCGGTGGATATCAAGGGAATAGCGGCTAGGTACATTGAGGAAATACTAACACAGAACCCCAGTGGTCCTTACGCATTGTCAGGCCATTGTATTGGCGGAATTATTGCTTTAGAAATGGCAAAACAATTGGAGGCAACGGATAAAGAAGTAGCATTATTGGCGATGTTTGATACTATTGCTCAAGAAGATGAAAAACTCGAAGTAGAAACATTCAGTAACTTATATCATAGGCCCAGTATCATAAAGAATTTCTTTTCAAAATTATATTTAAAAATACATTTTGAAGTATTTTTACTTAAAAACCATACTAAACACGCAATTGAATATAAAGTCATCGGAATAAAATCTTTATTTAGCAAGTTTCTGTCTATTGAGTCCAACCGGAAGGAGGATGTAGATTATAAATTTTTTGCCGGGTTAGGAGATTCATTCGCTTTAGCCTATCGAAACTACCAGCTAATGCCGGATAATAGAGAAATAATAGTCTTTTATGCAAAAGATCATTATTATTTTTTGGATAAAAATAGAAATATAACTTACAGAAAGTTTCATTTGAGCAACAATGTTAAAGAGAGATGGAAAAGCTACGTTGGATCAGCAACCTTTTATGAAATCGAAGGCGAACATGCTACCATGTTTGACCCCGAGTTTGGTGGCAAAGAGCTTGCTCACAAATTACAAGAGCACCTAAACAGTCGTAATTAAGCACAACGTGTTCGTGGGGAAGTGGTGCCCGGCCCCACTTTGCATGGGCCCAGTGCCTCGGCAGACCAGGCGCCAACATTGCCATGAGCCTGACCGTAAGTGGCAAGCGTATAAATAGCTTGCTGCTTCACAGGGCCTACGACTGACTGTACCGGCACGACCCTGGCCAACGCTGACGTGAGCGACCATAGCTCCCGAGATTTCGGGCGCTGGCCCCAGCGGCAGTTACCCTTGACCCGGCACGAGGGACCTACCAAGCGGCGGAGCGGCGAAGGGCCTGATCTTCGGCGGAGCCCGGCGAGTCTACTCCCCCAACGCACTTAGGCGGAGCAGGGGCCCTAGGATGATTGAATCGTAGGCCTCGTACACCTTTTGCAGCGCAACTAAATCCGACGCGCCCGGGCCGGATCCTGGGGCACGAACACAAAGTGCAGATCATGAACTCCCGGATGTAAAGCCACAGGTATGCCGAGGGCTAAACGTATTGATGAATCATCAGAACAGCTCGTTAAAAACCATTTAATTGCTAAAAACAATTTACTAAAATGCTGGACGCCGATAATGGCAATTTTTCAGCTTTTTATGAGAGATCCTTTCGTAACTACCCCGCCCGTAACCCAATCGGGCGCAGCACTTAAAATAACTGCAGGGCCCCGGGATGGAAAGCCACGAGACCTGGGCTCAGGCAGGCGTTGCATAAACCGGCCCTGAGACACGGAAGTGGCGAGCCTAGTAGCGTACAGAAGCGCCGGTGCTTTTTCGTAGCTTGCCAAACCCATCTCCCTAATTCCTGCCCTGTGCTATTCGCCATCCTGCTGCCCGGTATTTCGATGATTTTCCGGGGCCATATCCTCAGAGGTTTCTTGTGCGGCCTGCTGCACGTCACCCTCATCGGCTGGATTCCGGCCGCCATCTGGGCCGTGGCCTCGTACCAGCAAGACCAAGCCGAGAAGCGCCACCGCGAAACGCTGGCCGCGCTGGGCCGGCGCGCATAGAGCCCCTACGGCCACTGCCCGTACTTTTTTTCGCTAGTTCTACCCTATGATGCGCCCCCACTCCTGGTTTTTGCTTGCGTTGCTTGCCGGTAGCCGGCTGACCGCGCTGGCCCAGCAAGTGCCTGTTCCAACCATGCACCCAGTCGCACCACCGGTCACAGTGGTGGACCCGCTGCGCACCGACTGGGCCAGCCTCGCCCGCTACGCGACCGCCAACCAGCAACTGCCCGCCCCGAACGCTGGCTTGCCGCGGGTAGTGCTGCTGGGCAACTCCATCACCGACAGCTGGCCCGATGCGGACCCAGCGTTTTTTACGGGCCAGCCCTACGAATATATTGGGCGGGGCGTCAGCGGGCAAACATCCCCGCAAATGCTGCTGCGCTTCCGCCAGGATGTAATCGACTTGCAACCGGTGGCGGTAGCCATCTTAGCAGGCATCAACGATATCGCGGAAAATACCGGTCCCTACCAGCCACAAGCAACCCTCAACAACATCATGTCGATGGCCGAACTGGCCCGCGTCAACGGCGTGCGGGTGATTCTGTGCTCGGTGATGCCGGCCTACAAATTTCCCTGGCGCCCCAGCCTCGTGCCGGCACCCCTAATTGTGGCGCTTAACGCACAGATTCGCGCCTACGCTCTTCAGCAGCACTTTGTGTACCTCGATTACCACACAGCCCTGACCGACGAGCAGCAGGGCATGAAAGCCAACCTAGCCAAAGACGGCGTGCACCCCACGCTGGCCGGATACCGCGTCATGGAGCCACTGCTACAACAAGCGGTAGCCAATGCCCTGAAGAAGAAATAGACTAAGGTTGGCGCGGGCTTCAAACGAAAGGTTAAAGTAACCCGGCGCCGGCAACAGTAACTTGAGCGGCGGTCTATTTTAGGGTGAGGTTATATTTATCAATGACAAACTTGATTCGGGCCGTGTGCATTGCTAACGACTTGCTGAAGGAACAGGATTTGCGCACGAGTACGCCACAGCGCTGGCGCAGCGAACAATTGATGGCTTCGATAATGCTCGTTTGCCCTCCGCCCTTCGGACCGGGTCGGTGCTGCCAGCGTGGCAGCCCCTTGGCGTAGGCTTTCCAGAGGTCAGTGAAGTACCAGCAGTGGCGGCGATACCGCCGTGGCAGCGCGGCTAACAAGCGCCGCAGCGGGGCTTCGCCCCGCCTGCCCAGTATCCAGCCCACAATGCGACGGCTAGCCCGCTCGACAACCAGCCACACCCATACTTTCCACTTTTTACGGCCCACAAACGTCCACATCCCATCCAGTTCCAACGCTTCCCAACGTTTACGCTGGGCCTTTTTCGGCCGTAGCCGCAGCAGGGTAGGCGAGGGGGCCGTCGCTTTATTTTATCCGTTTGGCGATAGTTATCCGGGCCACGCCGGTGGCGCGGGCAATGCTACGTTGCGAATTACGCTCCACTAGCAGGGCATCAACCTGCGCGTACTGCGCCGCTTTGCGCACCGCCGCTGGCACGAATAAGCCCTGGTAGCGGCAGGCCATACACTGGTATTTAGGCTGCCCGTTTTTGCTGCCGTTGCGCCGAATTTGCCCTCTGCCACATTTGGCGCAGTAATGTTGAGTATGAATTATCAATCTTGCTCACGGTAAGTACCCTCTAATAGACCACCACCTTTTTTAGTTACTTGTCATAGTAAGAAGCAAAATGATTCTTTAATTGACGAACTGCACAAATGCATAAACCATAGCTACTAACTTCACAGAGTAGTCAGCAGATAAATGAACAAAGAAAATCTTTTGTAAAGATTCATTGATGCTCAAAATGCAGCCTATCTACTTACCTTATCCGAAATCAAGAAAGGCAAAAAATAAGGACATTGGGTGTGGTTTGTATTTCCACAAATACAAGGATTAGGGTTTAGTACCACGTCCCAGAATTACGCGCTAGAAGCCGCGGCGGAAGCAGAAGCATATTTGACGCACGCCCTGCTCGGCAGCCAGCTGATTTAGGTATGCACGGAATTATTGGCGCTTAACGCCGGCGATGCGAACAAAATATTTGGCAGTCCGGACGATTTAAAATTAAAATCCTCCATGACCTTATTTGCTTCCTTGCCTAATTCCCATCCAGTTTTTCAGTTAGTACTGGAGAAGTTTTATGAGGGGGCCCCGGATAGACAAACGTTACGCATGCTCAACCAGTAATCATAAACCGGGGGCGTAACCGCTAAATCGCCAGTAGCCAAGTCGCGCCTGAGCGTGCATCAACCACTGCTCGCTTGTGCCCAAAGGCGGGCGAACCGGTGGCGCAGGACTCCTTTTGCAGGGGTGACTCGGCGTTGTGACTAGCCCACGGGATAGCGCGGCGGCAGCGCCCGTAATTGGTGATTAGCATCGTCTTGGCCGGAGCGTTTACCCAAGACTTTCGTGGCGCATGAGCAGAAGAAACGCACCTTCCACTTCGCATCGCCAATTAACTACTTTTCGATAATCGTAGTAGAAAACTAAATAAAAAACCCCCGTCTTTGTAAAGATGGGGGTTTTTTACGTGCTAATGGACTTATTCTGCTGTCCTTTTTGGACGACCCGGCTTTTTAGGCGCCGAAGCGGTTGCGTCGTTTGCGACGCCCACTTTGGGCGTCCGCGCTTGACGGGGCTTGCGTTCTTTTGGCGTCGCAACGTACCCGTCCGAGAGAAATGTTTCCATTTCGCCAAGCGCGCCTTGCAGGGTTTCCACGGCACTCGCGACCTTTTTCAAAGCGCGTCTCAAGTCGGCTTTGATGGCGTCGGCTTGCTGGGCGCTTTCCACTACTTTTTGAAATTCGTCGAAATTTAGGGCCATGCTTTACTGAGAAAAAAATTGAGTAATTGTTATGGGACAAAGATAAAGAAGAACGGCACTAAATAAACGCACGATTACGCACAATTAATTATTGCGACAGCTCACAAGTCTTATTTACGCGGCGCGTTGTGTGGGCGGCTATTATCGAAGCGTAAAGCGTCAATTATCTCATTCGCCTTGTGTTTGCTGTGTTCATCACGCCCAAGCTATCCGCCCTATTGAGCTTGGCTATCAATACAGAGGGCACCCGCAGTGAGTGAACCAAATATTTAGGCTCCCGGTTTGGACCATGCGCTGAACCAGGTACCATCCACAACCGCGGCATTTGGTGGTATTGCGGTCGCGGATTCGGGTGCAGCGGCGCTTCGCCGGGTCCCCGGTTTGGGCCGGGGAAAGCGCCCTGCGCCCGTACCTTGCAGGACCCTTCCTCTTCCAAACGCATGCCCACCTACGACGCCATTTTTGCGAATAACCGGCAGTGGGTGGCGGCGCGCACGGCCGCTGGGCCCGCATTCTTAGCCGCGCTGGCTGCGGAACAACGCCCCGACTATTTGTACATCGGTTGCAGCGACAGCCGCGTGACGGCCGAAGAGTTGATGGGCGTTGCGCCGGGCGAAGTGTTTGTGCACCGGAACATTGCCAACCTAGTCGCCAACCTCGACCTGAACGTCACGGCCGTGATTGAATACGCTGTACGCCACCTGCGGGTCAAGCACATCGTCGTGTGCGGGCATTACGGCTGCGGCGGCGTCAAGTACGCCATGCAAGCCCGGGACCTAGGCCTGCTGAACCCGTGGCTGCGCAACATCCGCGACGTGTACCGCCTGCACCGGGCGGAACTCGACGCCCTCAGCGACCCGACCGCCCGCTACGACCGGCTCGTCGAGCTCAACGTGCAGGAGCAGTGCATCAACGTGATCAAAACGGCGGCCGTTCAGCAGGCGTACCTGCGCCAGGGCTATCCGACGGTGCACGGCTGGGTGTTTGATTTAAAAACCGGGTTGCTGCGGGACCTGAACCTGGACTTTGAGCGTATCCTGCACGGCATTCAAGAAATCTACAACCTTGGCGGTGAGCCGCCCGGAGACCCGGCGGCCCCAGAGCCCAATGCGGGCTTCCGCTGACCAGCCCGGGACCAACAGAACTCAAAAGCTCGTGCAGGTCAGGTAAAATTCGTTAGCCCGCCCATCAACCGCGCCTTTCCTCTTCGGCCTCGCCGCCTTTCGCAGCCATGAAAAAACGAACCATTGGCGTCGGCTTGGCGCTGCTTTTTCTTGCCTTTGCCGCCTGGCCCCAAGTGGTGGCCCGCCCCGCGGGAGCACCCGACTCCGGAAAGGCCGGGGCCGTGAAAGTAGAGATCCGCCAAACCGGGGGCCGCTACCAGCTGCTGCGGGCAGGCAGGCCCTACTTCGTGCGGGGCGCCGGCGGGGGGCAGTATCCCGAGCGCATTGCCGCCTACGGGGGCAATTCCATCCGCACCTGGAGCACCAACGACGCGCCTCAAGTGTTGCGTGCGGCCCGCGCCAACGGCCTGACCGTGATGATGGGGCTAGATGTGGCCCGCGAGCGTCATGGCTTCAACTACGCCGACCCGCAAGCAGTGGCCGCGCAACTCCAGCGCCTGCGAGCAGACGTGCTCAGGTACAAGGACGACCCAACCGTGCTGCTTTGGGGCATCGGCAACGAGCTGAACCTGGAATACACCAATCCGCAGGTGTGGGACGCTGTGAACGACATCGCCAAGATGATCCACGAAGTTGACCCCAACCACCCCGCTTCTACCGTCTTGGCCGGGGCGGCGCCGCGCGAAGTAGCGTTCGTTAAGGCGCGGTGTCCGGCCGTGGATCTGCTGTGCCTCAACACCTATGCCGGCCTAGCTACTTTGCCCCAGCAGGTGCGTAACGCGGGGTGGACCGGCCCCTACCTGGTGACCGAATGGGGGCCCACCGGCCATTGGGAAAGCCAGCAGCTACCCTGGAAAGCGGCAGTGGAAGAAACCAGCAGCCAAAAAGCCGCCGTGTATCGAAGCCGCTACGAAGCCTCGGTGCTGCAAGACAAAGACCATTGCCTGGGGGCCTATGTCTTCTTATGGGGCCAGAAGCAAGAGCGCACGCCCACCTGGTACGGCCTTTTCACCGAAGGCGGGCAGGAAACAGAAGTGGTCGATGTGATGCAGTACCTGTGGAGCGGGCGCTGGCCCTCCAACCGCGCCCCGCACATCGCCGACCTGCGCCTGGCGGGCAAGCGGGCCAGCGACACGGTATACGTGCGTGCGTGCCAGCGCTACGCTGCCACGGCCACCGTGACCGACCCCGACCGCGACGTCCTGACCTACCGCTGGGAGCTGCTGCCCGAAGCCACCGACGTCCATAACGGAGGCGACCGCGAAAGCCGCCCCGCGCCCCTATCGGGCGTGCTGACCGCCGAACGTCCGGGCCAGGCGCAGCTGCAAGCCCCCGCGCAGGCGGGCGCTTACCGCCTATTTGTGTACGCGGTCGACGGCCACGGCAACGTCGCCACGGGCAACATTCCATTTTACGTCAAGTAGCGGTAGCGCGGCAGCCGCCGTAGCCGTCGGGATAATCGATGTGTTACCCAAGAAGTACACGCTTACGCGGTGAGAAACCTTGCCATGGTTTTTATTCCGTTACCTCCGCACTCCTGCGCGTTGGGCCAATAATTCGGTCTGTTGCCGGTAGCTGTCAATCTATGTCTCGACTCGAGCTTTCGCTACGTAGCCGGGTTAGGGCTGTTGTCTGCCATGTGCACCGGGCAATGCAACTGCACAAGCACCAACCCAACGGGGCCCTGGCTCTTTATCCAGGGGCCCAGCAAATATTTGACAGCCTTGGTTGCGGCTAGCAGATAAATTAGTTCAGAGACAGGCAGTTTGCGGGCTACAGTAAGGCAACCACCGTTTACAATCCACCCGCCATCGTTTCACCCGCTTTTGTCTAACCACCCGCCACTAACCAGCTTTTCATAGCATCTTCGTCAAGCTGCATCACTCTGGCCTTTTCTTTTGCACATAGCTCTTGCATTCCCCGCGTCTGCCTATAAATTTCCCCGTTAAGTGAGCCAGTCAAAACTGGAGTTAGGCCGCTCGTTTGAATTTCATTGGGGTTAAAAAACCTGGTGCCTGGTGCGGGCGTAGGGTGTTGTAGTCGTGCGTCCACCCGACGAGCAGGTGGCGTACCCGGCCAAAAGCACGGGGAGCGGCCGATGAAGACTGCAAATATCAAGCACTTGTGGGATTGGCTGGGGACGAAAAAAGCTCTGCCTGCGCGTGGAAGAGGCTTTGTTACCGGTGTCGAACGGAGGCGATAGAAAGCTGTTTAAAAACCAGTGTAGCGTACGAAACGGCAGCGGTTAGTCTTCTTTGCGCGGCTGGCGCCGGCTTTCTCTTCTTTCGGGCACTGCGTTTTGGTTTCGGCAGTGGTAGCAGCTTTTTTGCTCTTTTTGCTGGGCTGGCCATCATTAGCGCCGGCGATACTGGCGAGCAAAGTCAAGCAAGCGGATGGTTTTTCATGGGTGAGGGAAGTGAAAAAGTAATGGGGATTGGTTGTGATTAGCCGCAGGCGCTTTTGCCTTGCTCTTGGATGGGCGGGTAGGGCACCGAGCCGTAGGAGCAGTACACGTAGCAGTCGCCAGCCAGGAGCTTGAGCACCGTGTGGCAGTTCGTGCATTTGTAGAACCACTGGCAAGCGTCGGTCGGCATCTGCTCGGTTTGCGCGTGCTGGCAAACCGGGCAAGTCAGCACGGAAGTCAGTTAATGGGTTGGGTCGGGGTCATGAGCAGTGAGTGGAACCAGAGAGCAATAGACCAAGGTGCCGCCTTTCACCTCAGTAGTAAGCTTCTGACTTGGAGGCCATTCTTTAGTTATCGAGCGACATGTTTCAAATTAGTTTGTGGTAGCCCTCCATAGAGGTAGCAGCCTTTAAATCCGCCCTAGCCCGTGCATGTATTCCTGGATGACGGGCAAAAAGAGCGGCACAGCGGCGTCCAAGTATTCGCGTTCGGCGGCCGTCCAGTGGCGCGGGTGGCCGAACACGCAGGGCTGCAGGATGCCCCACAGCTGGCCGCGGTCGGTGATGTGGGCGTGGACCAGGGCCCGGTGGCCGAAGGTAGTGCGCTCAAATTCCTGGTTGAGCACGTCGGGGCCCGCCTCGGTCACGTCGTCGACGTACACCGAGGGCCGGGCAGCCAGGGCCGCCCGGAACAACGGGTCTTCTCCCGGCAGGTCGCCGGTATCATCTTGCCAATCGTGGCGCGGGTCGGGCACGGCCTCATCGAGGCGCCAGACGAAAGCAATGCGTCCGCGACCCTGGGTTGGGTCGCGGACGTAGAGAAAGCAGCGGTCAGCGCGCAGGTGGGGGCCCACCAACTCCAGGGCCCCCTGAAGGCTCTCAGCGGGCGGGGTGCTAGCGGCCAGCACGGCTTCTAGTTCGGCAAGGGACGTGGTAGTCATTGATTTTGGCTAATTGTTTAGAATGATAACCATCGGTTACCTATTCGCTGGCAATAAGGCATCTCGTTAGAAGCAGAACGAGTTTTTTTGGTAATTCGGCCAGGCAGCTAGCCCATCGTAACGTAATGTAATACTAACAAGGTATGGGGAGTGGCGCTATGAAATCGTGGCCTCTTTTGCTTCTACGAAATAACTCCGCTCGCGCGGCGCGTTGACAGCACGTCTTGCGCAAGGGCCCTGCCCGCAGAGCTTGGAAGGAAGAAAACTCCTCGTCTCAGAACCCGTTCCGGGTAAACCCGCTCAGTCCTATCAAAACCGAACTCATTAATTGCAAGTATGTTGCATCTAGTCTGATAGCCAAAATTATGTAATAAGTATTTCGAAAAAACATATTTATGTTCAATCCAAGATCGGTTCCATACCGTATGGGATTGTACGTTGAACTAGTAAGTTGAACGGTGACTAGTCTACCCGCTCTTGCACAATTGAGCTGTGACGACGTTGCCGCATCACACTTTCCACCTCCGCTCCGTGCGACGTAGCAGGCAGCCAAGCACTTGGCCTCTATCGCTGCCTCTCTTTTGATCGAAACCCGACCGTCATTTCCCCTAATGGCGGCTAGTTGCCTTTTTATTTTTCGTTTTTCTTCCAGCTTGCTGCAGAGCAAGATTGGCCACGCTTTGCCGTCTCCTTAAGCTGATTATCACCAGTTTAAGGATTGGCGGTGTTTTTTGCCCGTTTGTTCCCTCCCACTTTTTCACTTTTTTCCTCATGAAAAGCCTTACTAGACCTCTACAGTGGTTGGTTGGAGCTTGTGCCGTCACTGTACTCTCTCTATGGAGTACGGTTCGGCACACGCCCCTGGAAGCCAGTAGCCACCGCGAAGCGCCGCTCATCGCCGACGACCCGGTCGCCGATAACACGGACGTCTACGCTTTTCGCGACCCCAACGATGCTAATCGGGTGGTGCTGATTGCCGACTACATCCCGTTTCAACTTCCCCAGGGGGGCCCTAGCTACTACACCTTTGGCGAGAACGTGCGCTACGAAGTGCACGTGAAGAACAACGGGGCCACGGCTGGCGACGACGTGACTTACCGCTTCACCTTCGCCCGCGTCAACGAGGACCCGAGCA
>JANPOR010000224.1:0-28439 GCA_031428075.1 Hymenobacter sp.
GGGGCGTCCAGTCCTGGGCAATCCATTCCACGGCGTGGTCCCAGGGGCCCAGCACCAGCGTGTTGTCGTTTAGAAGGTGAGGATAGTGATGGCGGGCGATGACCTCCAGGCTCACGTTGGCGGCCGTGATGATGCCTTCGCGGGTTTGATACCCCATCCAGTTGTTGTAAACCAAGTAGTTGGCCGCCTCGTGCTCCACCGTCATGATGACCTTACCAAAGGCGTTTCTTACTTCTGTTTTCATGCGAGCAGCTACGAGCGTCGGGTTGAAGTGAAGACAAGGCCAAGGCCGTCGTATTCCCAATTTTTTGCGCCACAAAAAAAGGGCAGCCCGCACCGGACCGCCCTTTTTCACAATTGTCGGCAGCAGCCATGCCGACACTAATTGCTAGTCCGGCACGCTCATGTCTTTGAGCGTGGCCGTGCCGCGCTCCTTGCGCATGATGTGTGAGTAGAGGCTGATTTCCTGGTCGAAAAGGAAGCGGAAAAACAGCTTGGTGTAGCTGGTGTGGGCCAGCAGCGGCTCGTAGAACTCGGGCGCCGCCTGCTTGAGCTTGGGCAGGTTGTTCCACGGAATGCTGGGCATGTCGTGGTGCTCGTTGTGAAAGCCCATGTTGAGGTTGACGCCGTTGAGGCGCCCGTAATAGGAATATGTCTCCTGGGTATCGCTCAGGGTGAGGTAGTGCTCCTGAATCCAGCGGGCCCCGAGCGGGTGCAAGCCCACCGAAAACCAGAAGCTGAGGAACAAATACAGCAGGGCCGTCCAGCCAAAGAAGTACACAATCGCCACATCGAAAGCCACTTGGGCCACGATGTTGGCCGCCACGTAGCGGTCGATGACGGCCACCTCGCGGCAGCGCGCCGTGCGGATGATCTGGAACACCGGGAAGAAAAATAGCCAGATGGCCTTCCCAATGCTGTAGTTTTTGATCAGCTTGGCCTCGTACCAATCGGGCAAATCGGCGTCCAGCTCGTGCACGCCCTGGAACACGTGGTGCTTAATGTGGAAATTCTTAAAGCTGATGGCCGTGGGGAAAATCGACGGGAAGTTGGCCAGAATGCCAGTGGCCACGTTTTTCCATAAGCCCTTGAATACCAAATTGTGCGCCGCCTCGTGGATGACCACGAACAACGTGTGCGAGAAAAACGCGCCCACCAGATAGGCCACCGGAACGGTCCAGTACCAGGCTTGATGGCGCAAGAAGTAGGCGATGAGCACCTGGGCCCCCACGCAGCCCGCCCCGATGAGGAAGGTAGCGGGGTTGCGGGTCATGAGTTTTTTCACCTCCGGATGGGCCTGCACAATCAGGCGGTTGCGCACGCGATGCGGCTCGGGGGCAGTGGCCACGGTGAAAGCGGTGGGGGCGAGGGCCATAAAAACGTTTGGGAACGAGCGCGGCGAAAGGCCGCCGCGCTGAGCTATTTAGATAAAAATACGGCACATAAACTTAGCTTCGCGCGCCACAGGGCACTACGTCTGTTTCAGCCAGGCTTGCGCAGTGGCCATCTCGTCGAAAGCAGCTACCACGGGGCCGCCCCCCGTGAACTGCGGGGTGAGGTCGGTGGGAAGGCGGCTGTAGATATTGGACGAGTACACCCAGGCAAAGTACTGCAAGCCCGCGGCCGCCATGGCCGGAAACCACTCTTTGCCGCCCCACTCGGCGGTATCGCTCCACATGATAGTCACGCGGGTGTTGTCGTTCAGCACTTTGTGGCTGCGCTGCTAGACCAGCAGGCGCAGCATTTCCAGGGCCCCATGCTGTATGCTGGTTAAGTCCCGGGGCCCGTGCCAGTCAACAAAAAGCCAGTCATTGAGGTGGTCGTAATAGACAGTAATATGGGCTTCGCCGAGCAATATTTGCAGGACCATAAATAGCAATTCGGAGGCGTTGCCGCCTGCCACGGCAAATAAGTAGCTAAGGATGCAGCGGCCGGCAAAAAACCGTTTTCCCGCGCCCGAACGACAACGCCAACGGCTTTGTTCTCCGCAGTAAATGCACCGGGTGGCCGCAAGCCGGACCGCCTCAAATTTCGTATACCATTGTAGCCAACGCAGGGCCCCGGTGTAAGGCCCGGCCTTGTGCCCGTCTACCCGGGCACAAGGCCGGCGCCGGCACAGTTTCTGTCTTACCCATTCTATGAAAAACCAATTGAAAACCCTGGCCGGCCTGAGTGCCCTGGCCTTCACGTTTGCCTGCGGATCGCAGCAGTCCGCCGAGGCCCAAAACCCACCGCGCTCCACGGCTGGCTTCGCCCCGGCCAACCCAGTAGGCCTGGCCACGGCCACCTTCGCCGGGGGCTGTTTCTGGGCCCAGGAGGAAGTTTTTGAGGAAATAAAGGGCGTGAAGCAAGTGGTGAGCGGCTACACTGGCGGCACCAAGGCCAACCCCACCTACGAGGACGTGGCGGGCCAGGAAACCGGCCACACCGAAGCCGTGCAGATTTACTATGATCCCAAAGTCGTGAGCTACCAAACGCTGGCCGACATCTTTTTCACGGCCTCGCACGACCCCACGCAACTCAACCGCCAGGGCCCCGACACCGGCCCTGAGTACCGCTCGGCCGTGTTTTACCGCACCCCAGAGGAGAAAAAAATAGTGGAAGCAACCGTGACCAAGGTCAACGCCTCAAAGGAGTACAGCGATAAAATTGTAACCCAAGTGGTGCCGCTCCAGCAGTTCTGGCCGGCCGAAGCCTACCACCAAGGCTACTACCGCCTTCATCCCGACAACCCCTACATCACCAATGTGTCGCAGCATAAGGTGGAGCACGTGCGCAAGGCCTTCCCGCAGGACCTGAAAAATCCGCTGTAAGCTGCGGCGACTCGTTTTGTGTTTGAGATTTGCCCCGGCCGAAACGGCCGGGGCTTTTTCGTGGCGGCCGTCCCAGCGGTTTATCTTTGAACACTGCAACGGTGCGCACCGGCCGCTTGCCGGGCCCGTCCGTATGACCGATGCTGCCCTCGCTTTTGAACTGTTTTTTGCGGCCATGCCCGCGCCGGTGGCCGCCTTGGGGCCCGACGGCATAGTGCTGGCCCTGAACACAGCCTTGACCGCCCTGCTGGGGCCCAACGCCCCAAGGCCCGGCCAGCCCCTGGCGGCCGTGCGGGCTGCGCTGATGGCCACGGGCGGCCAAGTGGCACCCGCCGCCGCCTGGGCCGCGGGGCTGGCGGCCGCCCGGGCCGGCGCCACGCCCGTGCTCGCCCCGGAATGGCCCGTAGAGGCCAGCGCCGACGGCCCAGCGCCCGCCCACTGGGAGGCCTCGCTGCAGCCCGTGCCCGCACCGGACGGAGAAGTGCGCTACCTGCTGCACCTGATCGACGTGGGCGAGCAGGTGCTGGCCCGGCGGGCCGCCGACGCCCTGCAAGACGAAGTACAGGCCGCCGACGCCCGCCTGCGCCGCCAAGCCGAAGCCCTGCCCATCGTCACGTTCATCACCGACGCGGAGGGCCACACCACCTACATCAGCCCCCAATGGTACGCCTACACCGGCCAACGGCCCGGGGGGCCCTGGGCCGAAGTGGACGTGCTGTGGCAGGAAGCTTTGCACCCCGACGACCGCGCCGAAGCTGCCCACCAGATTCAGCAGAGCATCGCCCTGGCCCGACTCGGGCGCGCAGAGATACGCCTGCGCCGGGCCGACGGCCAGTACCGCTGGTTCATAACCGAGGCCGTGCCCGAGCTGGACACCAACGGCCGGCTGCTGCGCCGCTACGGTTATCTGCTCGATGTGCACGAGTTGCGCGAACGCACCGAAGAGCTGACCCGCAGCCGCGAAGACTTTGCGGCCCTGGCCGACAACATCACCCAGCTGGCCTGGATGGCCGACGCTACCGGCCACATCTTCTGGTACAACCAGCAATGGTATGACTACACGGGCTCCGACTTGGCGGCCATGCAGGGCTGGGGCTGGATGCAGGTGCACGACCCAGCCCTGTCCGGGGGCATCAACCAGCGTTACCTCAGTAGCATCCGGGCCGGGCAGCCGTGGGAAGACACGTTTCCGCTGCGGCGCCACGACGGGCAGTACCGCTGGTTTCTAGGCCGGGCCCGGCCCATCCGCGACCCGACGACGGGCGCGGTGCGGCGCTGGTTCGGCACCAACACCGACGTATCCGAGCTGCGGGCCCTACAGCAGCAGTTGAGCCAGAGCGAAGAGGAGCTGCGCATCCAGGCCGAGAGCATTCCGCAGCAGATCTGGACGGCGCGGCCCGACGGCATGGTCGATTTTTACAACCACCGCACGGCCGCTTATTTGGGCAAGCAAATGGATGAGCACGAGGCCCCCGACTGGTTGAGCTTCGTGCATCCCGACGACCGTGCCTCGGTGCAGGCCCGCTGGGAAACCGCCATTGCCGGCCAGCGCTACTACGAAGCCGAGTTCCGGCTGCGCCGCTACGACGGCGAGTACCGCTGGTTTCTGGGGCAGGCCCAGGCCCGGCGCACGCCCCTTGGCCAGGTGCTGAAGTGGTACGGCACGAGTACCGACATCCACCAGCAGCGTCAGCTCACCGAGGCGCTGGTCCGCCGCGAGGAGCAGTTCCGCTTTCTGGCCGAGAGCCTACCCCAAATGGTGTGGACCAGCAGCGGCGTGGGCGGCAACGACTACATCAACCAACGCTGGTACGATTATACGGGCTTGGTGCCGGCCGAAACCGGCGACCGTGCCAACTGGACCGCCGTCATCCACCCCGACGACCTGGCCCCGACCAACCAGCGCTGGCGGCATTGCGTGGAAACCGGCGAGTTTTTTGAGATTGAGTACCGGTTCCGCCGCCGCGATGGCGTCTACCGCTGGTTTTTGGGCCAAGGCCAGGCCCAACGGCGCGCCGACGGCCGCGTCCTCAAGTGGTTTGGCACTTGCACCGACATCGACGACCAAAAGCAGGCGCAGCAGCAGCTCGAGGGCCAGAACGCCCGCTTGGTACGCAGCAACGAGGACCTCGACAACTTCGTGTACACGGCCTCGCACGACCTCAAGCAGCCCATCAACAACATGGCCGGCATTTTTGAGGAACTGACCCGCACGGCCTACTTTCGCGACCCCGACGCCGTGAGGCTCATCGCCTATTTTGAGCGTGCCCTGCGCCAGATCTTCAACACGATCGACGACATGAGCGCCATCGTACAGGGCCAACGCCAACAGCAGGAAATACCAGCCGAAGACGTGGCCATGGCCCCGCTCGTAGCCGACGTCATCAGCAGCCTGCAAGAACAAGTGGATCGGTCCGGGGCCACGTTCGCCCTTGACCTTGCCACCTGCCCCACGGTGCGCTTCGTGCGCCCCAACCTGCAAAGCGTCCTGTTCAACCTGCTCAGCAATTCCCTCAAGTACGCCGCACCCGCCCGGCCGCCCCACATCCGCCTTAGCAGCACGCCCGATGTTGTGTCGGGCCGCCCCGTGCTCAGGGTACAGGACAACGGCCTCGGCATTGACTTGGAGCGCTTCGGGCCGCAGCTTTTTCAACTCTTCCGCCGCTTCCACACCCACGTCGAGGGCACCGGTATGGGCTTGTACCTCGTCAACCGCATCGTCCAAGCCAACGGCGCGCGCCTGGAAGTGGCCAGCACCGTGGACGAGGGCACTACGTTCACCATTTATTTGTAAAAAGCAGGGTGGACGCCGCGCGTGAAACACCCAGCGGCCGCGCCAGCACTTGTTTGTTAGTTCCTTAAGAATTGCTTTAACCTCTGAAACCGAATGCTCACCTCCAAACTTCCCGACGTCGGCACCAGCATATTCACCCGCATGACCCTGTTGGCCCAGGAAACCGGGGCCCTCAATCTGGCCCAGGGCTTTCCCGACTACGATCCGCCCTTGGCCCTGCGCGAGGCACTGGCTCGCCACGCCCTGGCCCCCGGCGGGCACCAGTACGCAGCCATGCCGGGGTTGCCGCGGCTGCGGGCGGCCATTGCCGCGCAGGTAGCCCGCTTGCAGCCGGGGGCCCCGGCCCCCGACCCCGACGCGGAAATTACCATCACGGCCGGAGCCTCGGAGGCGCTGTATGCGGTGATGGCGGCCGTGGTACGGCCCGGCGACGAAGTGCTGGTACTAGAGCCGGCGTATGATTTGTACGGGCCGGCCATCCGGCTACAGGGCGGCGTGCCGCGCTACGTGCGCCTGCCGGCCCCCAATTTCCGGCCCGACTGGGACGCAGTCCGGGCAGCCTTTTCGGCCCGCACCCGACTGGTGCTAGTGAACTCGCCCCACAACCCCAGCGGGGCCGTATTTTCGGCCGCCGACTGGGACGCGCTAGCCGCCCTCGTGGACGGTACCGATGCGCTGGTGCTCAGCGATGAAGTGTACGAGCATTTGGTGTTCGACGGCACCCCGCGGCTGAGTGCCCGCCAGCACCCAGGCTTGCACGAGCGCAGCTTCGTGGTCTCGTCGTTCGGCAAAACCTACCACGCCACCGGCTGGAAGGTGGGCTACTGCGTGGCCCCCGGGGCCCTCACGCGGGAGCTGCGCCGGGTGCATCAGTTCGTCACGTTCAGCGTGAGCACGCCCACCCAGCTCGCCCTGGCCGACGTGCTGGAGGCCGACCCCGCCGACGCTCACGCCCGGGGCCTGGCCCCGTTTTACCAGGCCAAGCGCGACTTGTTTCGGGGCCTGCTGGCTGGCGCGGGCTGGGACTTGCTGCCCGTGCCGGGCGGCTATTTCCAGTTGGCGGGTTACGGGGGGTTCTCTGGGGCCCCCGACACGGTTTTTGCCGAGGAGCTGGCCCGCCGCTGGGGCGTGGTGGTGGTGCCGGCGTCGGCGTTTTACCACGACGGCTACGACCCCGGCCTGGTGCGCTTCTGCTTTGCCAAGGAGCCCCAGACGCTCGAAGCCGCCGCAACCCGGCTGCGCAGACAAACTGTCTTTCAACACCAAGAAGCATCGTTAATAAATGCTAAATGACCTCACCGTCACCTTGGTGCAAGCCGATTTGCGTTGGCACGACGCGGCCGCTAACCGCGCTGCCTTCGACGCGCTGCTGGGGGCTCCTGGGCAGTCCGTCGATTTGATTGTGCTGCCGGAGATGTTCACTACCGGCTTCAGCATGGAAGCCACCAGCCAAGCCGAAGCCATGGACGGCCCCACCGTGGCTTGGCTCCGCGCCACGGCCGCCCGCCACGACGCCGTGGTGACGGGCAGCGTCATCGTTCGGGCGGACGGCCATTATTATAACCGCCTGCTGTGGGTGCGGCCCGACGGCACGCTCGCGCACTACGATAAGCGCCACTTGTTCACCTTCGCTGGCGAGCAGCACACCTACACCGCCGGCCGGGCCCCGCTGGTTGAGGAATGGCGCGGCTGGCGCATCTGCCCGCTCGTCTGCTACGATTTGCGCTTCCCGGTATGGAGCCGCAACTCAGCCGCCCGGCCCTACGACCTGCTGCTGTACGTGGCCAACTGGCCCGCCGTGCGCCGCCGCCCCTGGCAGGTACTGCTCCAAGCCCGCGCCCTCGAAAACCTGGCCTACGTGGCAGGCGTCAACCGCGTGGGCTCCGACGACAACGGCCACGCCTACGCCGGCGACTCGGCCCTCCTCGACATGCGCGGCCACTATTTAGCTGAAATGGACGACGCGGTCGGCTGCGTCACACGCACGCTGAGCCGGACCGATTTGCAGGGTTTTCGGGAGAAGTTTCCGGCTTTGCAGGATGGGGACGATTTTGCACTGACTGGCGATTAAAGACGCCTGGTTTGCTATTTTATGGAAGATTTATCGTCGGCACTTGCTTCGGTTAACTCTGCTGGCACACGCCGTCCTTTCAATATCAGGCAGGAGTGCAAGCGTGGGCAGTAGCAGACGTAAGCTCATTATCTGGTCGTCTTCCAGCAAGCCATTCGTCGAGGGTAGCCAGAGACGTAGTGGTGATGCTTGTCAGCGCCTCTTGGGTCAGGAAGCCTTGATGCCCCGTAATCAATACATTTGGCAGCGACAGGAGCCGCTCTAGCAATTTATCCTGGAGCGGTTGGTCGGAATGGTCATTGAAAAAAAGGCCCTTTTCATTTTCGTACACGTCCAACCCCAGGTAGCCGAGTTGGCCCGTATCCAACGCGGCCAGGGCCGCCTCGGTATCGAGAATGGCGCCCCGGCTGGTGTTGATGAGCATGACGCCGCGCTTCATTTTGGCCAGCTGTGCGGCGTTGAGCAAGTGGCGGGTGGCCGGCGTGAGCGGGGCGTGCACCGAGATGATGTCGGAAAACTGACATAAGGTATCCAGCGGCACGTATTCCAAGCCGTAGCGTTGGCGTAAGCTGTCGTCTTCCAGCATATCGGTGCCCAGCAGGCGGCAGCCGAACCCGTGCAGCAGGCCCGCCAGGATGCCGCCGATGGTGCCGCAGCCGATGAGACCCACCGTCTTGCCGTGCAGGTTGAAGCCCACGAGGTTGTCGAGCCGGAAGTCGGCGCGGCGCACCTGGGCATCCGACTGCTGCAGGTGGCGGCTCAGCGCGAGCATGAGGGCCAGCGCATGCTCGGCAATGGCAAACGGGGAGTAGTTGGGCACGTTGGCCACGCGCAGTCCCAAGCGGTTGGCGGCGGGCAAATCAACTTGGTCGTGGCCGTCGGCGCGCACCAGCAGGTAGCGCACGCCCAACGCGGCCAAGCGTTCCAGCACCGGCGCAGAAGCGTCGTCGTTGACGAATACGGCCACCGCTGTGCTTCCTTGGGCCAGCGCGGCTGTTTCCAGCGTCAAGGCATCGCTTACGAAATGCAGCTGAAAACGTCCTTGGGCCGCTTCGGCGAGGTAAGGTCGCTCGAAAGGATAGGCACTGAAAACGGTGATGTTCATACGGAGAAATTGAGGGCCCCGCAGTTCACAAACAAGGGTGCGGCAGAAATAGAGTGGCCTGCAACCAACGAGCAGGAGCACAAGCAGTACGGTGCAGCCCCTCGTTGGTTACAGGTTTGTTAGCCGAATTAACCTAAGCTGGTGCGGTGGCAAGTTCCGCTTTCACCGCAGCCGGAGCTGGGGCGGCTCTTGGAGTAGCGCGCTTGGAGGGGGCCCTGCGGGCCGCCGCTGGCTGGCCCTTTGCGGCAAGCGACAGCCGGACAACTTTCAGGATCGGAGCTACTGTTTTTTCCTTCCGCTGCTGCTTTGCGGCTTTACGCGTCACTTTGGCCGCTTGTTCGGCTTGCTTGCGGCGCTGCTTTATGAGTTGGACGGCCAATCGGTTCAGAGTCTCGGCGACAACCTTGGGCACCTCCGCACCTGCAACTATGACCAAGCCCAGGTGTGGTCGCAGCGCGGTGAGCAACTCACCTGCTAATGCTTTACGCAGCTTTTTGGCGGTGGGGACGGCGGCTTTTTGTGCGGCTTGCTCTTGCTTAACCTGCTGCTTGGTTAACTGCTTCGCGAGGTGTTTCAGGGTTTTTGCGACCCCTTTCAGGGTGCGACTAGGGGCTCCCTCCGAGCTTAAACAGGGCGCAACGGCCGTTGTCAACTGGTCGGTCAGGGTCTGCATCGGCGTGCTCATACAAGAAAGAATGAAAGGGTGAAAAACAGAAAAAGCAGGAAGAAGGAGGGCTCTGTCGGAGTTGCTCAGCCAGGAAGATATCCGCCAGCCGCGACGCTTAGTTCGACAGACTAAGTCCCCTGTTCTATTCCACAAAGCTGCCGCTTCTTTGCCCGGCCTGGCATGATATCAATCAGGCGGGTGAATGACTTGTGTCATGCTCCCTCAGAAGGGCACAAGGGACCTTTGAAGCAGAAAAATGCCTCTTCTACCCGCTTCTGATCGCATGGACCAAGACTTACGACGCAACCTGGATGAGAATACGCAGCAGTGACTGGCGCTGTCCCACTCCATTTCGGTAGCTGAGCAAGTAGCGTTTAACAAAATTCATGACGAGTTTTTCGCCACCTACGGCTGCCATTTCATGGCGCACGTGTACCGGGCCACGTTCGGCCGGGCGCTCTGGAACATGACCAATGCCGAACGCAACAAGCTCATGGGTGCTTTCCGGGAGTCGCTGGCGCTGGCCAGCAGCGAGCCGCACGCTACCCAGTCCTACCAAACCGCTGCCTTCCCTATCCGCTATGCAAACCATCTTAGTGCCCATTGATTTTACGGCCGCGTCCGACGACGCGCTGCTATATGCCAACAAGCTGGCCGTGCACCTACCCGCCGAAATCGTACTGGTCCAGGCCGGCATCGGCCCCAGTCTGACTCTGGTGCAGCGCGCGGCCCTGCTTCAGCGGCTAGAGGCGCTGGCCGAGCGCCTGCGCTACCAGCAGCTTACCCGCCAAAGCGGGCGCCGCATCCGCTACCACTACCACTTGGCGGCCGAGGCGTTGCCCGCAGTCCTGGAAGTGTTGGTGGCCGGCTACCGCGCCGACTTCGTGGTGACGGGTCTGGCCCTCGCCAACTGCGCGGCCCTGGGCGAACCGCGCCCGATGCTGCCCGAACGGGTAAGCTGCCCGGTGTTGGTGGTGCCGCCTGGCCGGCACGAGTTGGCAGGGCGCATGGTGGTAGCCGGTGACTTTGCCGGCCTTAATACACGCCCGCTTGCCGGGCTGCCAGCCCTGGCTAGGGTCCGCGACGCGCGGTTCGACTTCGTGCAATTTTACCAACCCACTACCGTAGGCCTGGCACCGTTGAAAGAAGCCCTGCTCGTGGCTTGCGCGCAGATTCCCGCCGCTCGGGCCCATTTGGTACCCGAAACTGATGCCCTCGAAGGCCTCAGCGAGTTTTGCGCCCAGCAGGACGCACAGTTGCTGGTGCTGGCCACTACCGATGGCTGTTTGACCCGCCGCTTCTTCCACCCCCACTACACCCAAACCCGGGCGTATCATTTGCGCATTCCGGTGCTGCTGTTGCCTACCAGCATCCGGCCCACCGAAGCCAGCTGCGCGGAGTGCAGCCTGCGCAAGGCCGCAGCGGCTACTGATGCTCGGGAGTTGCTGGCGCTGCCCGGATGACAAAAATCACGGGGCTGCATGAGATTCATCAGGGTGCCGCCGGGGCGGGCCCTGGACCTTTACGGCGTGCCCACTACGCAACTCCCGGCTTGTCAGCCCCGGTGTTAGTCTGCTGATTTCCTGCTCCTATGTATCCTCCCCTGACATGCGGCAGCCTGCTCGACGGCGCCCACCCAACCGTGGGTGATCAGGAAGACTTGGTGCTGCTGAAAAGAGACGGCCAGAACGTCATTTTCAAATCATTCGAGGACGGCGAGACGATACCTACGCACCACCACGATGGCGACGATGTACTGGTCGCGGTGCTCTCCAGACAGTCAATCATTACCCAGGAGGAGTCCCACGTGGACGTGCAAGCCGGCGACTACGTCATTTTTCCGGCCGGTGCCCCGCATCCGCTGGCCTGCCGGCAGGCCGCGCGCATCCTCATTTACCGCTAGGCGGCCAGCGGCTTTCCGTGAATCTGGCCCCACTTCTCCACCACTGGCTGCTTCTTCATCAACTGCTTCTCATGAGAAACCTTCCTTTTCGCTTTTCGGGCCGGGTACTGCTCCTGGCGGTATTGCTCGGCCTCCCCGCCGGCTTGCGGGCGCAGGCCACGGCTCCGGCCGAGGGGCCAATGCTCACGCAGCCGGCCGTGCTGGGCATGATTGGGCTCTTACTCGTGATTGTCATCGGGGCGATGGTGCTGCTAGTGGGCCGGGTGGCGACACTGGTGCGCAGTACCCAAAAGCCCTCAACTGAAAACGAAGCCGGCCGCTTTGACGAAACCGTCACCAACCTTTCGGGTGCACAGCTCGATGCCATTCTAGCCCGGCGTGAGGGGCGGGACTTTGCGCTGAGCGGCGCTGAGCTGAGTGGGGCCAGCCCCGCCCACGACACGCAGGGGCTGGTGCAGCATGTGGCCCTCGACGTGCATTCGCAGTGGTTCCACGAGAAGCGGCACACAACGCCCTTTACCGACCTTGACCCCAAACTGACGGCGCTGGTGTCGGCGTTTTTGCTGTGCGCGGCCTTCTGGCTGGTACTGGGCACCACGGTGGGCTGGTACGCGGGCGTCAAATTCGTGAGCCCCGACGTGGACCACGTGGCGGCCCTGTCGTTTGGGCGGCTACGGCCCATCCACACCAACATGGTGTTCTGGGGCTGGACCTCGCTGGCCATGATAGGGCTGGCCTTTTTCGTGGTGCCGCGCACCAATAACACGCCGCTTTTCAGTCTGAAGTGGGGCTGGATTTCGCTCGGGCTAATTAATGCCAGCGTCATTCTTGGCACCGGCTGCCTGATGGCGGGCATCAACAACGGCGGCGGGGAGTACCGGGAGTACATCTGGCCCGTGGCGCTGCTGTTTGCGGCCGGCGTGATTCTGGCCTTTGCCAATTTCTTCCAGACCGTGGCCCACCGCACCACCGAGGAGTTTTATATATCCAACTGGTACATTTTGGGCGCCAGTATCTTCGCCATCGTGCTCACGGTCATCGCCTACCTGCCGTTCTACCAGAATGGCTTGGGCGAGACCATCACGCAGGGCTACTATATGCACATGGGCGTGGGCATGTGGTTCATGACCTTCACCTTGGGGCTGATGTACTACTTCCTGCCCATGTCGCTGAACAAGCCGATTTACTCCTACTCGCTGGGGGTGCTGGCATTCTGGACGCAGCTACTGTTTTATTCGCTCATTGGCACCCACCACTACATTTTCAGCCCGCTGCCGTGGTGGCTGCAAACGGTAGCCATCGTCTTCAGCGTGGGCATGGTCATTCCGGTGTTAGCGGGCACCATCAACTTCCTGATGACCTTCCGCGGCAGCCGCAAGCGGGTGGGCGACTCGTACTCGCTGCCATTTATGCTCATGGGCGTGCTATTCTACTTTGTGGGCTCGTTCCAGGGCTCGCTGCAGGCCCTACGCTACACCAATTTGGTGTGGCACTTCACCGACTTTAATGTGGCCCACTCGCACCTGACCATGTACGGCATTGTGTCGTTCATGCTCTGGGGCTGCATCTACACGTTGGCCCCGAAGCTGCGCGGGCGCGAACCTCGGCAGGCACTAGTGGGCGTGCACTTCTGGTTTGCTCTGGTGGGGCTGCTGGCCTACGTGATGGCCTTGATGATTGGGGGTACCCTCAAGGGCATGAGCTGGATGACCGGCGAGCCCTTCCTCAAGTCGGTGGTGCTGATGGCCCCTTACTGGCTATGGCGGGCCATTGGCGGCACGTTCATGCTGCTGGCCCACTTCGTGTTCCTCTACAACCTCGTCGACATGCTGCTGGGGGGCAAAGCCGCCCCGGAAGCGCCTCTTATCCAACCCGTACCCCAAGCACATGAAGTCCTGGAACTTGTATAACAACCACCGCCTGTTCGCGGGCACCGTGTTCGGGGTGTTTCTGTTTCTGAGCGTGCTTATTGCCGTACAGCCGGCGGCGCGCATTCAGGCCAACAACGCCCCGCTGCCCACCGCCGTAGCCATGACAGCGGAGCAACAGGCCGGCCTGCGCGTGTTTATCGGCGAGGGCTGCGTGGCCTGCCACACCCAACAAGTGCGCAACATCGACATGGACAAAGTGTGGGGCAGCCGGCCGAGCATCCCGGCCGACTATGCCTGGCGCCAGCGCCTCGACGTGTGGCGCGCCACCCCGTCCACCCTCGGCTCCGAGCGCACCGGCCCTGACCTGACGGAAGTAGGCCGGCGCCAACCCAGCGACCTGTGGCATCTGATTCACTTATACCAGCCCCGGAGCGTGGTAAAAGAATCCATCATGCCGGCGTTTCCGTGGCTGTTCCGCGATAGCGTAGCCGGCACCCCGGCGGGCCTGGCGCTGCACATTCCGACGGCCTACCGTGAGCCGGGCAGCCACACCATCGTGCCCACGCGCCGCGCCCAGCAGCTCGTCGCCTACCTGATGTCGCTCAAGCAAGCCGAGCTGCCCACCGGTGCCGCGCCCGCCTTTCTGTACGTGGCCCCGCCCAAGGCGGCCGTGGCCGCGGGCCTGGTACCCGGCGATGCGGTGCCGGCCCTCGACGGCCCGGCCCTGTACACCACCAATTGCCAACCCTGCCACCAAGCCAATGGCGAGGGCCTAAAAGGCGCTTTCCCACCGCTCAAAGGCAGCCCGGTGGTGAACAACGCCGACGCCACGCTCATGGTCAACATCGTGCTGCAAGGCTACGACCCCCGGCCCGAATACGGCGTGATGCCCCCGTTCGCCGCCAAGCTTACTGATGCGGAAATTGCGGCCATCGTCACCCACGAGCGCAATTCCTGGGGCAACACCGGCAAGCCCGTCACGGCCGAGTTCGTGAAGAAGCTCCGGGCCCTGGTCAAGCCTGTAGTAGCGGCGCTTTAGGACCTGTCCGATATCCGAAAAATAAAAAGAACGTCATGCTTCGACAAGCTCAGCATGACGTTCTTTTTCAAGGGTTTATTTCTGCAAAATTGCTTCTGACTATGAAAAGGAACCTGTTTGCCTTCCTAACGGTGCTACTCTTCACACTGCCGGCTTTGGCCTGCCCCTTGTGCCAGAAAAACCAGCCCAAGGGCTTTGCCAACATTACCCACGGCGTGGGACCAGGCGGGCCTTTCGACTACTTCATGCTCTACGGCTCCATTACCGTGGTTGTCCTCACGTTTGGGCTCTTCTTTCGCCACCTCTTCCGGCCCGACAACCGCCGAAACCAGGCCCGCCGCGAGTTGCTCACTTTTCATTGAATCCCGCCCATGCCTACGCCCGATGCCACCCAGCAAGTCCTACTTTTCCTCGACGATAACCCCGTGCCGTTTGCCCGCTACGCGCCGCCGGTCAAGTTCGACCTCGACACCACCAAACTCGTCGATGGCCCCCACGAGTTGCGCGTAGTAGCGCGCTCATCTAACGGCCAGGAGGGCGTACAGCACATTCCCTTCGTGGTGCGCAACGGCCCGGCCATCACCGTGCTGGGCCTGCACGACCACGACACAGTGTCCGACGTAGTGCCGCTCACCGTGTCGGCCTACGGCAGCGAGCGTACCGACTCGTTCGTCATCACGGCCTCCGAAACGCCGCAGGGCGTGCCGGCGTGGGTGTGGGCCAGCATCCTGGCTTTCATAGGTTGGGGAGCTTATTACCTGCTCACCGCCCTGGCGATACCGGCGGGCTAGCTTTCGACTACCACTTGGCCCGCCGCAGCTTTTCCGGCTTCGGCGGCCGGATACTCTTAAGGATCATATCAATCGGCTCGTTCTGCTTAAAAACGCTCAGCGTGCGAATCAGGAATTCGGGGGCAGTATCTACCATCGCGGCCATGTCGTCGTGCGGGAGGTGGATGCCACCGTCCGGGCCGGCCTGCTCGTGCAGTTGTAGCAGCGCGTCGGCCACGCGGCGGGCATTCGGCGGGCAGGCGCACCACCGAATTCTCGCCGGAGTACTTCAGGGCATCCGACAGGACAGGTCGGCAGCAAATACTTAGGGCATGATGATCGTCACCCCGCCGACTGATGGGCATCATGCCCTTAGCAGGGTGTGTCCGGTAATTTTGGGGTGTTGTATATTCCGAATTTCCCGATGACTGACGCCCTCCCAACTTCCGCACTGCCTGCCGAAGCGGCCGTGTTGTTGGTGCTGCTGGCGCCGCCGGGCACCGCGCCGTCCAGCCCGACGGTTTCGGCTGCGGCGCTGGCGATGCAGCAGCTAGGCACTTCGGTGCGCGTTTTGCGCATCGACGCCTCCAGCCACCCGTCGGTGGTGAGCAGCTTCCATGCCACCGAACTGCCCTGCTGCGTGCTCGTGCACCACGGCCTTGAGTTCTGGCGCGCGAGCGGCCTGCCCGATGCTGCGATCATCGTAGCGCTACTGCTCAGCAAGCTCAGTCCTACCGGCCTTGCCACCTACTAATGCGCATGCATCATGCTTACGTTTGTGCAGCGCGGGCTTCACGGAGCTGGAAACGACACGATGAACGTGGACCCCACGCCGAACTGGCTCTGCACTGCGATGGTACCGCCTGCATTTTCCACCATTTTCTTGACCATGTACAGGCCGATGCCCGAGCCCTCGACGTGGTCGTGCAGGCGCTGGAATACACCAAAGAGCCGGGATTGCTGGTCGGGGTTCAAGCCTAAGCCGTTGTCCGGCACTTCGAGCACTTCGAGCACTACGGTGGTTTCGTTACGGTGGCGGCGCAGTTGCACCACGGGGGCGCGGCGCGGGTCCCGATATTTCACGGCATTGCTGGGCAGGTTGTAGACGATAATGCGCAGGTTTTTAGGCAAAAAAGAAACCGTGGGGCGAGCCTCTACCGTGAGCCGGACGCCAGCCGCCGCCAGCACCGGGGCCAAATCCCGGCGCACGCGCTCAACCAGCGCAGCCAGGTTAATTTGCTCGGACACCTAGGTGTGGGCCTGCTCCTCAGCCGGGCCCTGGCGGCGAGGGCACTGCGCCAAGATGTGGCCCAAATGTTTAGCTCTGCCCTGAATATTCCGGACCAGATTTACTACGAAACCTAGCTAGAGGGCCTGCCGGCGCCGGTGCAGCGCTACTTCCGCCACGTATTGCGCGACGGTCAGCCCTACCTGCGTGGGCTGCGGCTGCGCCACACCGGGCAGTTCAAAACCGACCTCAAAAAGGACTGGATAGCAATTACGAGCGAGCAGTACATCACCACCGACCCGCCCAGCTTTATCTGGCAGGGCACCACCCGCTGGTTCACGGCCCGCGACGAGTACGTGGCCGGCCGCGGCAGCCTCACGGTGCGCCTGCTCGGGGCCCTGCCCGTGGTGCACAGCCGGGGCCCCCATTTCAACCAAGGCGACCTGTTGCGCTGGCTGGGCGGAAGCGCTTGGCTGCCCACCAGCCTGCTGCCCAGTCAACACCTTGTTTGGACGGCTATCGACGACCATTCGGCCCGGCTCATGCTTACGCACCAGCACCAGTCGGTTTCGTGCCTGGCCCGTTTCAACGAGCAGGATGGACTGGAAGAATGCGAAGCCCTACGCTATATGGACGGGGCTACCCAGGTGCCGTGGGTAGGACGCTTTGCGCAATACCGCCGGTGGCACGGCATACTCCTGCCCACCATGGCCGAGGCGAGCTGGGTAGTGGATGGGCAACGGCAGCCCTACGCCCACTTCCTCGTGCAGGAGCTGGAGTATGAGCCGCTCAAGCCGTTTTAAAGCAATTTCACGGACGATGTACCGCAAACCCGCGTGGGAGCGGAGCTTATCCCCGCCCCCGCGTACACAGTTCGTAAAATTACTGTAAGCGCAAAAAGGATGCGCTTGCCAGGCATTTTTCTTTGCCAACGGACCCTGCTGACGTTGCTGAAACAAACCTGTTTTACTTGAATAAGGTAAACACCAGCGTAAATTTTCGGCGCTGAATCAGGGTCCGCCAGTCAATGAACAGCAAGGCCAGCAGTAATAGGCTGACACCCAGGCCAGCGATGGATTGCCAGGGAAGAACCGACGACCGCAGGCTGGCCGGAATGGTGTACAAGGGCCGAATACGGGCCATGCCAGCGGCCAAAAAAAGGGGCGTGGTGGGGAGCGGTAACAGGGAGTAGGCCACGATGACCGCCTGACTTTACCATCCTTTAACTTTCAAATGCTGGCCCAGAAACCGAATGTCCTCGTTTTAGCCGAATTGAAGCAACGGCCCGACAGGAACGGGATGTACAGGGCAAGCAATTAACGCCCCAGAATAGAGCCGGCCACGCCCAGAAACAACACCGCCCATATCTCCAGGTGGGTAATGTACCTGCAAATAAATCATGCTGGTGAAGGCCGGCAGAAATGGAAACGGCACGATATCGAGCAGCAAAGCACCCAGGAAGACAAATAAATAAGACACTCACATAGCATCGGTCATTTACGGTTGCGTGTGGGCCCTTATGACCTTAGGCCTTTTGAGGTTATACGCAAAATTCGTCGGAAACCCCCTCGAACAAACCAATAAACTCACCACCAAATTTTAGCAGTTAGAGTACTGACTACCAAATGGCAAGGGAATCAAAATAGGAATATAAAACGGCCGGAAGCTAATGCTTGCCAGGAATTAAGCTGGCCATTTCCAATTACGGATTTCGGGCATGTCCTCTCCGTAGTGGGTGATATAGAGCTTATGCTCTACGAGCTTATCCTTGAGAAATTGCTTGAGGTACGCGCCTCTGTTGCCGAGTTGGGGCAATCGGTCCAGCACGTCGAGCACCAGGTGGAAGCGGTCCAGCTCGTTGAGCACGGTCATGTCGAAAGCTGTGGTGATGGTGCCTTCCTCCTTGTAGCCGCGCACGTGCAGATGGGTATTATTAGCGCGGTTGTAAGTGAGGCGATGCACCAGCCAGGGGTAGCCGTGGAAAGCAAAAATGACCGGCTTGTCGCGCGTAAACAGGGCGTCGTAGTCGGCATCGCTTAGGCCATGGGGGTGTTCGGTGTCGCGCTGGAGCTTGAGCAAATCCACCACGTTCACGACCCGGATTTTCAACTCCGGCAGGTGCTCGCGCAGGATGCTGGCAGCGGCCAGCGTTTCCAGTGTGGGCACATCGCCGCAGCAGGCCAGCACGGCGTCGGGCTCAGCGCCCTGATCGGTGCTGGCCCAGGGCCAGAGGCCGATGCCCTCGGTGCAATGCTTCTGGGCCGCGTCGATGCTCAGCCACTGCGGGGCCGGGTGCTTGCCGGCCACGATGACGTTCACGTAGTGGCGGCTGCGCAGGCAATGATCCATCACAGAGAGCAGGCAGTTAGCATCGGGCGGCAGATACACCCGCACGATGCTGGCTTTCTTATTGATTACGTGATTGATAAAGCCGGGATCCTGATGCGTGAAGCCGTTGTGGTCTTGCCGCCACACTGTGGACGTCAACAGGTAATTCAGCGAGGCGATGTTGCGCCGCCAGGGGATTTCCAGCGTCAGCTTCAGCCATTTGGCGTGCTGGTTAAACATCGAGTCGACGATGTGCACGAAGGCCTCGTAGCTATTGAACAGCCCGTGCCGGCCGGTGAGCAGGTAGCCTTCAAGCCAGCCCTGGCACTGGTGCTCGCTGAGCATTTCCAGCACGCCGCCCGAGGGGCTCAGAAACTCGTCGTTTTCGGCGGTCTGAGCGTCCCACTGCCGGTCGGTGGCTTCAAATACCGCTTCCAGACGATTGGAGAATGTTTCGTCGGGCCCGAACACCCGGAAGTTGCGCGGCTCCGCATTCAGCCGGAGCACGTCGCGCAGGAATTGCCCGACCGTGAATGTGTCGCTGGCTTCTACCTGGCCGGGCGCGGGCACCGCCACGGCATAGTCGCGGAAATCGGGCAGGTGCAAATCGCGCAGCAGCAGGCCGCCGTTGGCATTCGGGTTGGCCCCCATGCGGCGGTTGCCGGTCGGGGCCAGGGTAGCCAGCTCCGGCAGCAGCCGGCCCTGGGCATCAAACAGTTCCTCAGGCTTGTAACTTTTCAGCCAGCTTTCCAACTGGGCCAAGTGCTCAGGCGGTGCACTGGCCGACACAGCCAGCGGCACCTGGTGGGCCCGGAATGTGCCTTCGTTGGGCCGGCCGTCCACCATTTTGGGGCCCGTCCAGCCTTTCGGCGATTTCAGCACCAGCATCGGCCAGCGGGGCCGGGTCAGGTGGCCAGTTTCACGGGCATTGTGCTGGATAGCCAGGATGTCGGCCACGGCCTCGTCGAGGGCCGCCGCCATGGCTTGGTGCATCAGTTCGGGATCGTGGCCTTCCACGTAGTAGGGCGTCCAGCCGTAGCCGCGCAACAACTGGTCCAACTCCTCGTGGGTGATGCGGGCCAGCACTGTGGGATTGGAAATCTTGTAGCCATTGAGGTGCAAAATGGGCAGCACCGCGCCGTCGCTGGTCGGGTTGAGGAACTTGTTGGAGTGCCAAGCGGTGGCCAGCGGGCCGGTTTCGGCCTCGCCGTCGCCAATTACGCAGGCCACGATTAATTCCGGGTTATCAAACACGGCCCCGAAGGCGTGACTCAGCGAATAGCCCAGCTCGCCGCCCTCGTGCATCGAGCCCGGCGTCTGGGGCGAGGCATGACTCGAGATGCCGCCCGGAAACGAAAACTGCGTGAACAGCTTTTTCAGCCCTGCCGTGTCTTGGCTAATGTTCGGATACACCTCGCTGTAGGTGCCTTCCAGATAGGTGCTGGCGACCACCGCCGGCCCGCCGTGGCCCGGCCCCGACAGGTAAATCATATTCAGGTCGTACGCCTTGATAACCCGGTTGAGGTGGGTGTAGATAAAGTTCTGGCCCGGCGTGGTGCCCCAGTGGCCCAGCAGCATCTTTTTGATGTGCGCCAGGGTCAGTGGCTCGCGCAGCAGCGGGTTGTCGCGCAGGTATATCTGGCCCACCGACAGGTAGTTCGCGGCCCGCCAGTAGGCGTTGATACGCTGTAGCATTTCCGGGTTTAAGGGCGTGGGCGTGAGGCGGGGCGTGGGCGCTAAGGCGTCGGTCTGCATGGTTTGCGGTATTTATTATTAAGATTTTATTGTTTCGCCCGCCAGCATTCGGCCGACTCGCTGGGCAATTATGCGCTCCTCACCGGTTGGAATAACACGTACCGTAACACGGCTGGTGCTGGAAATTATGCCCGCGCGGGCGGCTTTGCGTTCCGCATCTAGCTCATGCCGAGGGCCCCTAAGCCTTGGGCACATACGGGCCCGCACCTCAGGCGCGTGCCCGCCCACTTGTCAGCGGAAATGAATAATAGTAATTAGCTCATGCTCGGCATCCAGCCTGGCAGCTCCGGGGCATAAACCGGCACCAGCAGCACAGGCACGCGGCTGTGGCGCAGCACCTGTGCCGTCACGCTGTGGTGAAACCGGTGCTCGAGGAAGCTACGCGGCCGCGCCAGCAGCACGAGCAGGTCGGCCCCGGTGTCGTCGATGGCTTGCAGCACTCCGACACCCGGCGAGACGTGGCATTCTTCGTACAGTTCAAGCACGGTGCCGGGCGGCAGGAGCCCGCTCGTTTTCACATTATTCAGCGCTATGTTACCCGGCGAGGCCAGCGGCGCGTGGTCGGCTTTAACGTGCGCCACCGTGAAGTCGGCTTCCCAGGCGGCCAATAGCGGGGCCAAGGACAGGGCCGCGGCGGTGGGCGTGAAGGGCTCGCCGTCCACGGCCAGCAGGACGCGGCGCGGGGCCCGGGCTTTCGCAGCGGTTTTGGGCACCAGCAGCAGCGGCAGGTGGGCGCCCCGCAGCACGGGCAGCACCTGGTTCTGCAGTAGGTGGTCCAGCAGGTCGTGCTCGGCGCTCAGACCCATCACCAGCAGTAGGGGTTGGTGGTGGTGCACGGCCGCTTCTATAGCATCGGCCATGATACCCGCCGACTCCGCCACTTGGGTAGGCCCCGGCAAGCGCCGGGCCAGGGCCTTCAAGCCGTCCATGGTTTCGGCTTCATTGCGGGCGGTTTGCTCCGCCGCGGCCGCCACCAGCTCGGGCTCCAGCATCACGGGATACACGTCGAGGTGGAGCAGTACCAGGGGCAGGTGCAGCGGGGCGGCCAGCGCGGCCGCCACATACGCCGTGTGCTCAGCTGTTCCCGGCAAATTAGCGAGCACCAACAGGGAGGAGTTCATAGCTACGGCGCAAAAGGTGGTACAATGGCCTGCGCAGGACGGGGGCCGTTGCGCAGGCAAGAAAGGCTAGTCTTCGGCCGGCAGCACCAGCAGTGGAATGGTGCTTTCCCGGAGCAGCTGCGCCGTTACGCTGCGGTGGAACACGCCGCTGAGCAGGCTATGGCGCCGGGCCACCACCACTAGAATATCAGCCTTTTGGCGAGCAGCTTCCTGCAGTACGCCGCCCACTATCGTGTTCTGATACACCTGGTGGAGGCTGCTGTCCTCCAGGGTGTTCACCAAGTCGTTGGTACGGACCGAATCGAGCACGGCGGCCGGATTGGGCGTGGCTTCTCCGTCGTCGATTACGTGAACCACGTCGAGCGACGCGTGGGTAGCCTGCAGTAGCTGGCTCACCACGTCTTGGTATTCAACGAGGTTAAAGGGCTTGCCGTCCACGGCCAGCAGCAGGCGGCGGGGCGGAAAAACGTCCCACCCGGCGGTGGGCACCACCAGCACGGGGTAGGGCACGTGACGCAGCAGGTGCATCACAGCATCGGTCACCAAGTCCAGGGGCTGTGTGTCGGCCCCAGCACGGCGCAGCACCAGCATCAGGGGCTGCCGATGCTGCACAGCTTCCCGTACGGCTTCGGCCAGTGAAAGTTCAGAGACGTCGACTTCGGTAGCCACAGGCTGGTCATCGGCCAGCTTTTCTAGCGCGTAGAGAGTCTTCAGTTCCCCTTCGGTAGTGTGGCGGCTGCTGAATTCGGCCGGCGCCAGCAGTTCGCTGTGGCGCACGTGCAGCAGCATTAGGTTGGCTTTGAGGGGCACGGCCAACCCGGCTGCATACGAAAGGGCGCGGTTGGTGATGGCAAAAAAATCAGTCAGAACAACAAGGGAGGGCGTCATAGTAGCCAATGAATAAGGAGTAAAAAGACAGGCAGCGACAGGTGCCGGTTAATGGGATATTCCACTACCGGCTAGCAGTTCATGGCCAACGGGCAAGGCGGCACTGAGCACGCGCAGGTGGTTGTTCACTTCCCGGGAACCGGCCTCGTGGGCCGCCTGCGCTGCGTGCTGGCGGTCGAGCCAAGTATCAACGGTGCCGCTGAGGGTAGCCCGGCCGTTTGCCACGTGTACTTCCACCTCTTGGTCGTGCAAACTGGCCGACCAGCAGTAGCGGGCACGGATGCGCTCGGCCAGGGCATGGTCCAGGCCGGTCTTGTCCTGGCCCAGAAAGGAAGTTGTGGAGCCATCCTCGGCATCCAGGCTGGTTACCTCCAGCCGGTTATTCACGTCCACCACGCCGCTCACGCCAGCGGCTACGTCCCCGGCTTGCTCCACCTCAAAAGGTGTGCTCACCAAGCCGGTGAGCAGCACTTGGCCCCCGTGCACCTGTACCTGGAACGCAAACTGCCCCACGTAGGGGTCGCGGGCCCAGGCAGCGATGATGCTCTGGCCAATGTCCTCGTCGGGCACCAGCCGCGCCGGGCGCACCTTCAGTAGGTTGTGGACGTTGCTCACCCCTACTACATGACGGGCGTCCTGTTCGGCGTGCTGCTTGGTGCGCAGGTTGCTCACCGTACCGGCAAGGGTTACCACCCCGTCGAGTACCTGCACCAGCGTTTCGGCGGCCCGCACCCGCGGGTTCAGGCGCAGCGTGTCGCGCACGGCCCTGGCAATGGCTTCGTCAGGTTGGGGGGCGGACTGCTCGCGGTGGATTTCCCGGCCCAGGGCCCAGTAAGCCACAAACAGGTCGCGGACATCGACGCGGACGGCGCCGGCCTGATAGGCCAGGGCTACGAGGCGATTCTTCTCGGCATGGGTGCCCATCGTGCCCGCGAGGTGCACCACTTGCTCGGTGGTGCGCACCTGCACCAGGGCCCCGTTGGCGCGGATATCCCAGTCGAGCAACTCTTGGATTTGGGTGGTAATTTCCGCGTCCGAATTCACGATTTCCCCGCCGCGGATAACGAGGTCGTCGGCCACGAAGGCGCGCACGCCCCGCACCCCTTGGAGCACCCGCAGCACCAACTGCTTCTCGGCCCAGGTCTGCACCGTGCCACTCAGCGTCACCACGCCCTCGCTCACCAACCAGTGCACTTGGTAGTCGTTCGTGGCCGGGTCGTCGGCCAAGGCTTGCCCCACGGCCTGCCGCAATTCGATGTCGGATACCACCGCCGTGCGCACGGCCAGCGTGTTGCGCAGCCCTCGCACGCCTCGCACGGCCAGGGCGATTTCCCCGGCCCACTGCTGCGAAAGCAGGTTATCGGTAAACCCTGCTAACTCCACGACGCCTGCGCGGGTCGCCACGGCAATCCCGTGCGCGGCCAGCCCTTTTTTAGTGGCCAACAGCGTTTCAATGGCCGTGGTAATGTCGGCATCGCTCACGAACTCGGCCGAAGTGGGGGGCGTCGAAAGGGAAACGGTTTGCATGGAGATTGCAGTTAGGTTGAGAAGACAAAGTGGGTAGCCGCCGCTATTGCGGTACTTCCTGAGCTATTCAACTGATTTGGGATAGCACGGGCGGCCGCTTTTGGCCGAGAAGCGGCGCGCTTAGGCGCAGCGGCGGCAGGCCTCGGCGCATTCCTGGCAGTGCCGATGCTCGTGCTTGGCGCATTCGTCGGCGCAGGCCCGGCAGATTTCGGCGCATTCCTTCAGCAGAGGAGCGACGTGCTCCGAGCCGCGGGCCACGAAGCGCGCGGTGAAGGCGCACACGTCGGCGCAGTCGCGGGTGAGGCTGATACAGCGGGCCATCATTTGAACCTCCGGCTCTTGCAAGCAGGCCTCGGTGCAGTGCTCGCAGGCGGCAACGCAGGAGTTGAAGGCATCGAGCTGGCTTTGGGTATGAGCGTTCATGGCGGCCGGAGGTGAAGGAAAAAGCGTGGCGCAAAAGTCTACGCCAGCCCAAGCCTCTCACATGACGATGAAGGCCTTGTAAGATGACATTTGTCAGCTTGGCCTTTCCTTTTGGCTGCACGCCCCACTTTCTCTCCGGGCTCCGTTGCCTATTGCTGCGCCAGCGCAGGGCCCCCGAACAGGGCCCGGCGCAGCGCTTCGTCGCGGTGGTAGATGTCGGCAAAAAACCGCAGGCGGCCATTTTCGACCACACAGGTAGCATACCGGATGTACAGCGGCATGGCCCGAACCAAGCGAACATCATGCGGCCGGGGTTGGCGGGCACATTCCTCTTCGCTCGGCAACTGAACCGGACGTCCTTCGCGGCGCAGCAGGTAAGCGGCCAGCTCCAGGGGCCGTTCCAGGCGGATGCAGCCGTGGCTCAGGGCCCTGTACGGCCGAGCGAAGTACTGCCGCAGCGGCGTGTCGTGCAGGTACACCGAGTAAGGGTTGGCGAAGCGGAACACGATATTGCCCAGCGCATTCTCGCAGCCCGCCGACTGGCGGATGGTATAGGAGAAGTTCTTGGCTGTTACCGCCGACCACTTGATACTGGCCGGTTCCAGCAGACGGCCCCGGTCGTCGTAGAGGGCGTAGTTATTACGGTCCAGGTAGCCGGCGTCCTTCTGCAAGTGCGGCAGCATTTCCTTGGTGGCAATGGAGCGGGGCACGTGCCAGTCCGGCGCCAGCGTGAAGTAGCTAATGGCGCTGCTCAGCGTGGGCGTAGTGGTTTCGGGCGCGCCCACCACGACGCGGTGGCGGCGCAGCACAGAGTCGCGGGCCACCACCTGCAGATCGTAGGCTGGGATGTTAATGAGCACGTATTCGGGACCCGCGAGCACTGCTTCCCAGCGCCAGCGTTCCAGGTTTAAAGCCGCCTGCTCGAAGTGGGCTTGATGTTGAACGACTGAATCCAGCGCCGTAGGCAAAGCCAGCCAGCGCGCCAGGGCCTGTTGCAGCTGGCGGTACTCGCGGTTGGCGGGCTGGCCGGCCACCATGGCCGCCGGCACCGTCCCGCTGTCTAGGGCCGCGCGCAACGCCGCTACTGGCTGTGCCGCCGGCCCACCTGGTTGTTCCCGCACCGATACCGTGTAAGGATGCAGCCGGCCGCGGTTCAAGTCCCGCATAAAAGTCAACACCGCGTCGCTGAGGTACACTTCCAATTGGGCTTGCTGCCGGGCCCGTTGGGCGGGCAATTCGGGCACAGTAGGGTGGGCCAACGAATCGCGGAGGGCCCGCAGGCGGGCGCCACCGTAGTTGGCCGGGCACAGGCCGTGTTCGGCAGCACGGGCCAGCAGTGACAGGGCCGCCTGCGCATTGGCGTTCAAACTGTCGGCCTCCTGCGTCCAGGCCGGGGCGTAGGTCGCGCCGTAGAATGAACGCAATTCAGCGCCAGCCCGTAGCCCCCGGCGCGCGTCCGCTGCCGGGGAGTGGCCGGTAATCGTGGTGTCGAGTAGGGCCCGAAGGAGGAAGGATACCGGCACTGTTGCCGGTCGCGCCGGGCCGGCCGGTGCCAACGTCGTCACCCCAACGGCCGCCAGGTGCGTCGTCGGCGTAGCACCGCACCTCGTCAGGGCCAGACTTAGACAAGCGCAGGAGAGGCGGAGGCCAACAAGCATAAGCAAGTGAATGAGCGTAGAAACCTATAACGAGGCAAGATTAAGGGATGGCACTGCCCAAACACATGACTTAAATCAGGCGAAAGCACGATTTTCCACAGACCGCGCTGGTGTCAGCGTGCCGCTCTTCTTACTTCCTGCTCTTACTCGTTGCGGGCCTATTGTTTCATTGAGGAAAAGTTCGCCGGCCGTCGTATTTCCCTGTGTTTCAGCAGAGCCTTTCCTCGCTTTCCTGTCATATTAGCATACTGTGGCTGGGCAGAGACCGGTTGCGACGGCCCAACAGGTCCCCTCCCCAACCATCCGGTTTGTCGTGGGGGCCCCGCCACGCTCGGTTTTGCCCGCTTGGTTGCCACGGGGTCACTGGTCCAGCGCAAGCGCGTAGCCACTGAAAGCGAGCACCCCCCCTAGACCGCCAGCATGTACTTATAACTGGCCGGTTCTCAGTGAGCACCTACCGCGTCCGCGCCCAGACCACTAGCGACGCCCAATTAGCCACAGCCGCCACGGATTAAAGGTCCAGAAAGCCAGTGCATCGGTCAATACACGTCCTTTCTGCCCCTTCGCTGAAGTCCTTTTATCTGTCTCCTGCAAAATGATTACGCCGGCATCCCGGTCCGGCAACAAACCTAGCTGGTGGTACCCACTGCGCCACGGCTAGCCGCTGCACGGCGATGCTGCCATCGGCCGCTTCGGCCCGCACCAAGTAAAGACCCGGGGTCAGGTTGTTGATTTTCAGCAGGTGCTGGCGGGCTAGGGCGTCGGCGAGGCGCACCACGCGGCCGGCGAGGTCGAGCAGCAACTCGCGGGTGGGCCGGGCCGTTTTGGCGCTGGCCTGGGCGCGGGCGGGGTTGGGGTGAAGGGCCAAGCCGTGGCCCCCCGCGGCGGGGCGGGTGAGGGTGGGCGTGCTGCTGTTGCGCACGGCGTAGCTGCTCACGCCGCCCGTTTCGGTGCTCACGAACAGCTCGGGGACGCCGTCAGCGTTCACGTCGGCCGCCGCTAGACCGTAGCGCACGGCCCCCTGCATAAGCTGTTGCCCTGGTACTGGCCCAGCACAGCGTTCCAAAACAAATCGGTAGGCGGCGCAGCAACGCAGTATGGCAAGCAGCAAAGAACTAAGTAATACGGCGGACCAATGCCACCAACGCACGGCCCCCGTAAAGTAAGGGGCGACCAGCACATAAAGTTCGCGGCTTAATTTGCCGCCGCGCCGCGGCCGGGTCCGGCCGGCGCATTTTCTTTTTATGTCCGCTTTCGACCTCGCCGCCCTTTACGCCCACTACCTGGCCGCCCGCGGCCACGTCAGCACCGATTCGCGTCAGCCGCAGCCGGGTACCCTATTTTTCGCTTTGAATGGCCCCAGCTTCCAGGGCGCCGATTTTGCGGCGGCGGCCCTGGATAAAGGCGCCCGCTTGGCCGTAGTCGACGATGCCGCGCTGGCCGCCCAGCAATCTAACTACTTCTTTGCCCCCGACCCGCTGGGGGCCCTGCAAGCACTGGCCGCGCACCACCGCCGGCGGTTTACGGGGCCCGTGCTGGCTATTTCGGGCTCAAACGGCAAAACCACAACCAAAGAGTTGCTCACGGCCGTGCTGGCCAAGAAGTTCCGGGTACTGGCCACGCTGGGCAACCTCAACAACCACATCGGCGTGCCCCTCACCCTGCTGCGCCTGCGGCTCGATGAGCACGACTTCGCGGTGATTGAGATGGGAGCCAACCATCGGGGCGAAATCGCGGCTTATTGCCAGTGGGCCGCCCCCACCCACGGCCTGCTCACCAACATCGGCAAGGCCCACCTCGAAGGCTTCGGCGGGGCCGAGGGCGTGGCCCTGGGCACGGGCGAATTATTTGATTACTTGAAGGATAACGGCGGGCTGGCGTTCGTCAACACCCTCGATGCGCAGGTGGCGGCCCGCGCTGCCGTGGTGCCCCAGCGCCGCACCTACCCCAGCCTTAGCGATGACTATTCCGTTACGTTGCTCTCCGCTGACCCCGCCGTGTCGCTGCGCCTGGGCTCCACCGGCCCCGACGTAACAGCGCGTCTCACTGGCGACTACAACTTTCCTAACTTGGCCGCTGCCGCCGCCGTGGGCCAGTTTTTTGGGGTGCCGCTCGACGACATAGCCACTTCCCTGGCCACTTACGACCCTCAAAATAACCGTTCGCAACTGCTGCGCACCGCCCGCGGCAACGAGCTGGTGCTCGACGCCTACAATGCCAACCCCAGCAGCATGGCCGCAGCGCTACGCAGCTTTGCCCAGCGGCCAGCGGCCGGGCAAGGTAAGGTGGTTATCCTCGGCGATATGTTCGAACTGGGCCCCGAAGCCGCCGCCGAGCACCACGCCCTGGGCGAGTTGCTGGCCGGCCTCGCCTTGCCCAACGTGATGCTGGTGGGCCCCGAAATGGCCAGTGCCAAGGCGGCGCTGGGCCCCAGCGCCCACCATTTTCCCACCAAAGCTGCCGCCGCCGACTGGCTGG
>JANPOR010000225.1:0-8444 GCA_031428075.1 Hymenobacter sp.
GTTGCTGGCCTGGGCGTTGGCGCATTCCCTGTTCCTCTGCCTTCGGCCTTTAACAATGCCCCATCATCACTGCCTGTTTTATTGGTTACTGACACTGCTGAAAGCGCTGCGTGGGTTGCCAAACGGTGGTTTTGACCCCGCGCAGGTAGTGCCAGTACCCCAGCAGCAGGGCGGCGTTCATGCTGTAGAAATGGGTGATGAAGCGCAGCCCTCGCCAGTGCTGGCCCCGGCGGCGCAGGGCCGCGTCGAGCAGCAGCAGCGCCGGGCCGGCCAACTGGCCCAGCAGCGCCAGCCGGTAAACCCAGCCTGCCCCCAAGGCCACCAGCCCCGCCGTAGCCGCCAACAGCCCCAGTAGCAGCCACGGTGTGAGCCAGCGCAGCACTTTGTGCGACCAAAACGCAAACGCCACCCCGCGCCACAGCGGCCACAGCAGGGCCCGAAACTCTTTCAAGTTCTGAAAGTTGCCGGCCGCGATGCGGGCCTTGCGGCGGAACTCTTCGGGCAGGTGGTCCGACACGTCTTCGGAGCACTCGGCCCCCAGTTCGTGGATGGCCAGGTAGCCGGCGCGCAGGGCGGCGAGCGTCACGTAAAAATCGTCGACCAAAAACGCCGCCGGCGCAGGGTGGTAGGCGGCGCGGCGCACCGCAAAGCAGCCGCCAAAGGCCCCCATCGCGGTGCCCCACACCAAGCCTTCCTGGTACTTGATTTGGTTCTCGCGCGCCAAATAAGCCTTTTCCTGACCCGAAATACCCGCTGTCTGAGACTCGGGGTTGAGGATGTGGCCCCCCACTACGCCGATGCGCGGCTGGCGGAAGTGCTTAACAAGCTGATACAGGGTGTCGGGCGTAAAGAACACGTTGGCGTCCGTCAGCACCAGCACCGGGGCGGTGACCAGCCGGCCCAGGTCCCCCACTACGCCCGGCTTGCCCTGGCGCTGCGCGAGGGCCACAAAATGCAACTGCGGGTGGCGGCGGGCCAATTGTTCGAGCAAGGCATTGGTGCGGTCGGCCGAAGCATCGGACCCCACCAGCAGCCGCAGCCGGTCGAGCGGGTAAGTGGTAGTGAAGGTGGAGCGAATTTTCTCCTCGATGACCCCTTCTTCGTTGTGAACGGCCAGCAGAATATCCACGGCCGGCAGGTCGGAGGCATCGGGGGCCCACACGTCGGCATTTTGCTGGCGGCCCCGCGCCCACCGGCCCAACAACCACGGAAACAGCACATAGGTGTGGACCACCAGCAGTGAGCCGACCCAAAACACTCCGGCTAACACCGGCAGCAGCAGGCCGGGGACTACCGTCATAGTACGGGCGCGACCGGCGCGGCCCCGAGCCGCGCGTACAGCGCCTCGAAGCGTTCCGTTACACGCTGGTTGTCGTATACTTCGGCGGCAGTGCGGGCCGCGGCGGCCCCAAGTGCGGCCACCGGCAGGCGGCCGTGGTAGTAGTCGCGCAGGGCGGCTTGCCAGGCGACGGCACCGTCGCGCAGCACCACGTCGTGGCCATCGCGCACGGCAATGCCTTCGGCCCCGAGGCCGGTGCTGAGAATGACTTTGCCCAGGGCCATGCCTTCGATGATTTTTATGCGCATGCCGCCGCCGCTCAGCAATGGCACCAGCATCAGATTGTAGGTGCGCATAAAAACGGCGGCTGAGTCCACAAAACCGTGAATGAACACGTTGTCGGTGCGCGGGGCCAGTAGGTGGGGCGGGGTGCCGGTACCGGCCACGTGCAGCTCCAAATCAGGCATTTCGACGTGCACGGCAGGCCACACCTCACGCAGGAGCCAGTCCAGGCCTTCACGGTTAGGCAGCCAATTCAACGAGCCAATCATGAACACGGTGCGGGACTTGGGCGACACGGCTGGGTTGGGCCGGAACGCGCCCATCTCCACGGCGGCTGGGATCAAGGCAATCGGTTCGGGGCAGCCCAGGGCCCGCAGGCGGTCGATGTCTTCCTCGGTAATGGCAGCTACTCCGTCGAAGTACTGCAAGTACTGCTTCTCAAACCAGCGCATCCGCCCGGCCAAATGCTTCAAGTACCAGCGTTTTACCGGATTGCTTTCGCCCTTCGCCAGCCGCTCCCAGATGACATACTCAATATTGTGCGCCCGTAGCACCTTCACCACACCCTCCGGCGTTAACTCCTTTGAGTCCAACCATTCGTTGTACCAAGCCACAAATGTGCCTTCAAACTGAATTACGTCGAATTTTTCCGCTTGCAGCAGCGGCACTAGCACGCCGATTACATGGTGGCTAATGAACCGGGCAACGTTGTAAGGTGTACTAGAAAACAGCAAATTCAGCAGTGCCTTCAGCGGCTTCAGGCGCGTGTCCACATCCACGGTAACTAGCCGGAAATGGGCACCCAGGTGGGCCAGCGCGTCGGCGGGCTGGTGATGCTTGGGGGTGTTGATGGCTAGCATCGTCACGCGGTGGCCGGCGCGCAGCAGCCCCGCCGTGATGTTATAAATCCCGATGGCCCCGCCGTCGTGCAACGGATACGGCACCCGTGGACTTAGCTGGAGAATATGCATGGCGTCAAGAACATGGCCCCTACAAGCCCAATTGCCGGAAATTAACTTCCAAGCTCTCAATTTGCTGCTCCGAGCCGAGCATGAGCAGCACGTCGCCGGGAGCGGGGGCATAGTCGGCCGATGGGCTCACTACGAAGTTGCCGTCGGCCATGCGCAGGCCGATGACGGTGGCCCCGGTACGCGAGCGCACGTCCAGCTCGCGGATGCTTTGGCCGCGCATCTCGCGCCGCAGCTGGTCGTAGCTGAGTTCTTCTAGGCGCAGCTTGTCGGCGGTGAGGCCCGAAATCAAGTCCAGAAACCGAATCACGTCGGGGCGCACCACCAGCTTGGCCATGTGTGAGCCGCCGATTTCGTCGGGCATCACCACGGCGTCGGCCCCGGCCGAAAGCAGCTTGCTCTGGGAAGTTTTCAGCTGAGCGCGGGCAATGATTTTCATGTGCGGATTGAGGGCCCGGGCCGACAGGGCCACGAACACGTTATCGGCATCTTTCGACAGGGCCGTAATCAGGGCCGAGGCCCGCGTCACACCGGCCTGCTCCAGCACCGCGTCGGTGGTGGCATCGCCAAAAACCGTCAGGATGGCCCCGCCAGGCGTGCCGTCGCCGCCGTAGTCCTCGCCGGTTTTGCCGTCGCTGATGTCCTTCATCAGCTGCACATCCTGCTCCACCACCACTACGCGCACGCCATTGGCTACCAACTCCTGGTAGGCGCGGCGGCCGTTGGCCCCGAAGCCACAGATAACAATGTGCCCGCTGAAACGCTTAATTTCCTGGTCGGTTCGGTACATTTTGAATATGTTACGCAGTTCGCCTTCAAATAAAAAAGTGGTGAGCACTGATACCAAGTAGGCGACTACCAGCAGGTTGTAGAGGATGTAAAACGACACGAAAATGCGTCCCGCTTCGGAAAACGGGTGCAACTCGCCGTAACCCACCGTTGAAACGGTAGTGACCGTCATGTAGAAAGCATCGACCCACCCCATGTGCTCGACGGTGCGGAACCCGGTCAGGCCCACTCCAAAGCTGACGAGCGTGAGCCCGAGGGCCAGCAGCAGACGGCGCAGGTTGAGGCGCTGAAACATGGGAAACGGGCGTGGATTGGGAAGCCAAAACTACGCCCAACGGCGGGGCCGGCCTACAAATCCCAGACGGTACTGCGCTGCTGCCGCCAAGCCCGGCCCACATTCATCCAAAACACTCCAGCGAAATAGAGTACGATGGGCGAGCCAAACGTGAAAAACGAGACATACACGAACGACAGCCGTACGCTGCGAGTGCTGAAGCCCCACCGCCGGCCCAGGGCTGAGCACAGGCCAAACGACTGTGCTTCAAGGAAATTGGTAAAGTTTTTCATGACAAAAACGCTTGGTTGAAGGAGCCGCTTATCAGGGCTAATATACATAATAATTGGGGTCGGCCCGCCCGAATCGGATAGCTTTGCGTCGACCTTCCCCACCTTTGGCAGGCGTTTGTACGTTTAGAAGACCCGTTAAAGCCACATTCTGTTGCGTATTATTTCCAAAATGAATTTCCCGGTCCGCGCCGCCGGTTTGCTGGCGGCCGCCACGGCCCTGCTGCCCGCCTGCTCGCCCCTGCCCAAAGTGCTACGCGCCGCCGAAGCCGGCCGCGAGGCAAGCGTGGCCCCCGCCCCGCTCACGGCTGTGGGCGAAACGGTGCCCTTCGAAGTGACGGCTCGCGTGCCGGCCGCGCACCTGCGAAAAGGCGTGGCCTACGAGTTGCGCCTGCGCTACCGGTACGACCACGGCCTGCGCGACGACACGCTGGGCCGCATCTCTTTCGTATCGGGCGACTACGTGTACGACGACGAGCACAAGGGCCTGCTGGTAGCGCGCAAGTCGTTCAGCCTGCCCAACACGCCCGGCCGTAGCCCCGGCGAGCTGCTGGCCCGCCCCCAGGTGCGCGAACTGAAACCCGGCGGCAAGGTACTGCTGGGCCCCGGCGATGTGCACTTGGCGCGCGGTATTGCCGACCCCGCCCGCCGCGTGGTGCGCGAAGACACGGCCCTGGCCCTTTTGCCTGAGACCATCACCAACGCAGTGAGCGGAACGCGGGTGCTGCCGTTTTATTTCGACGATGGGGCCTGGTTCATTCGCTCATTTCTGGGCACCAACGTGGCGGCACTAGAAGACCTCATCGATGCTAATCAGCAAACCCAGCGCGTGCTCATCGCCGCCGGCCACTCGCCCGATTCGCTCGATGCCCACAACCCGGCCCTGGCCAGCAAGCGCGTCAAAATGCTTCTTTATTACTATAAGAAGCGGGTCGAGGGCTTTGCGTACCGCAGCAAGGTGGCGGACATCAAGTTCGACACCCTGGCCTACCGCCGCCGCTGGGACTTGTTCCTGAACAAAGTCACACAGTCGGCCCTAAAACCGGCCGACCAAGACTCCATCATCGCCGTCATCAATGATACCTGGGGCGGATACACGGCCAAAGAAAAGGCCCTACACCGGTTGCAGTCGTTTGATTATGTAGAGCAGTACATCTACCCCGTGTTGCGCTTTGGCACGGTAGCCGTCACGTTCACGGCCCCCCAGCGCTACGATTCAGAGGTATACTTGCTTTCGAAAAAGATTGTGGAGAAGCAGGCCGAAATCGACGCCCTCACGCCCGAAGAGTTGCGCTACTCGGCCACGCTCACGCCGCTTCTGGCCGAAAAGCAGCGCATCTACGAAGTAGCCAGCGCAGCCTCGCAGCGCTGGGAGGCATTCCACAACCTGGGCGTGGTGCTGCTGTTGCGGTCGGAGAAAGAAGTGAACCCCAAAGTGGTGCGTGCCTACCAGCGCCGGGCAGCCACCAATTTTACCCTGGCGGCCCACCGCAATCCCACGGCCGAAATGTTTTACCACGCCGCCGCCGCTTATCACCGCGCCGGCGACCGCCTCGAAGCTCTTCAAAACTATGACTACGCCATCAAGCTAGGCGGCGACCGGGCCATGCTCCACAAAATTATTTCCGACAAAGCGGCCCTAGAAATCGAAGTCGGCCAGCCCGACGAGGCCCTGCGCACGCTGCGCTTCGCCAGCCCTTCTTACCAGAACGACTTGAATACGGCCTTGGTTTACGTGCTGAAGGGCGGCTACGACCTCGCCGAGGCGCAGTACCGGCGGGCCCTGGCCCGCCGCCCCGCCGCCCCGGGGGCCCTCTATGGCCTAGCTGTGGTGGCCGCCCGCCGTCACGACGAGCCCCAGTTGGCCAACTGGCTGCGCCAGGCCGTAGCCGCCGACCGCCGCCTGGCCAACCAAGCTGTGGAAGATTTGGAGTTCCAAGACTACGCCCAGGGCGAAGCGTTTCGGGAAGCGCTGAAGTAGCAGGTGTAGCGTGGACTTAGTGGTCCGCCGCGACGCTGCCCGGTAATCGACCGGACGAAGCAAGACATGCGGACTACCAAGTCCACGCTACTCGCTAAACTGCTTGCCGCCAAAATTTGTAGCTTTGCGGTCCGGCCGGGTGCCGGGCCTTTATTACATTAAATTCATGCGTCAGATACAATTTCGGGAGGCTCTGCGCGAGGCTCTGAACGAGGAAATGCGCCGCGACCCCCGCGTGTTCCTCATGGGCGAAGAAGTGGCCGAGTACAACGGTGCCTACAAAGTGAGCCAGGGCATGCTCGACGAGTTCGGCCCCGGACGGGTGATTGACACGCCGATTGCCGAGCTGGGCTTCGCCGGCATTGGTGTGGGCGCGGCCATGAACGGGCTGGTTCCTGTCATCGAGTTCATGACCTTCAACTTCTCGTTGGTGGCCATCGACCAAGTGATTAACTCGGCTGCCAAGCTGCACTCCATGTCGGGCGGGCAGTACTCGTGCCCCATCGTGTTCCGGGGCCCTACCGGCAACGCCGGCATGCTCAGCAGCCAGCACTCACAGAATTTTGAGAACTGGTACGCCAACTGCCCCGGCTTGAAAGTGGTGGTTCCCAGCACCCCCTACGACGCCAAAGGCCTGCTCAAAGCGTCCATCCGCGACCCTGACCCGGTGATTTTCATGGAGTCGGAACTGATGTACGGCGACAAAGGCGACGTGCCGGAAGAAGAATACATTCTCGAAATCGGCAAGGCCAACGTGACCCGCCAAGGCACGGACGTGACGCTGGTAAGCTTCGGCAAAATGATGAAGGTGGTCCACGCGGCCGCCGAAGAGTTAGCCAAGGAAGGCGTACAGGCGGAGGTCATCGACCTGCGTTCGGTGCGCCCAATTGACTATGATACCGTCATTGCCTCGGTCAAAAAAACCAACCGCTTGGTGGTAATCGAAGAAGCATGGCCCCTGGCTAGCCTATCAGGCGAAATCGCCTACGTCGTGCAACGCCGCGCTTTCGACCACCTCGACGCACCCGTCATTCGCATCACCTGCGCCGACGTGCCGCTGCCCTACGCTCCCACCCTCATCGAAGCCTCGCTACCCAACGTGGCCCGCGTAGTGAAAGCCGTGAAGGAAGTGACCTACGCCAAGGCGTAAAACCCATGAGATTAATTTGAAAAGGCCCCGCTGGCGCATGCCAGCGGGGCCTTTTTCTATTGGAATGTGCTAAAAATCGAACTGAGCGAACGGCCATTCCGCACCCGAAATGCTTCAAATACTGCAAGAGGTAGCCGACATTTCACTGTCGCCCATCCGGTCTTTCGACATTTTGCCGTCGTGTCTCGTTTTGCTACCGGCCATTTTGCCACCGTCTTGGGCGTAAGCGAACGGGGCGGCGAGCAGCACGACGGCCAACAGGATTTAGGAAACGCAAATGAGGGGCTTGTGCTTAGCCGGCTTCGGTAGCCCCGTGGGCCTCAATAAGCTGCTGTAAGTAAGCACGAAGCCCTTCCGACAGCACTAAGTTGATGGGCACGGCCGCCTCAGCAGCCCGCTTAGCTTAGCAGGCGATGGGGTGGCTTTGGGCCTCGTAACGCCGGTAATAAGAGCACAGGCGCAGGTGCGCCCATAGCTAAGCGCGGGTTTTGGTGGGCAGTACCTCGTCGGCACTGCGCTCGATGAGTAGTATGGCTTGCTGGCAGTTAAATAGAGAGGACTGAATACGCATTGGGCGGGGCCTGAAACCAGTTTTTTTCGAGGCAGCGGCGCAAGTGCTGCTTGGCCCGGTGAACGATGACCCAATAGTTGGAGGCCGACAGGCCCAATTCCCGGCAAATGTCTTCGGCCGGCAACTCTTCCATGAAGCGCAACACGAACACGGTCAGGTGTTGGGGCGATAGCCGTTCTTGGCAGATTTTCATAATCTACTAATATTTATGATGTTACAGCGCCATATCGCCCTAGCCTTCGTCGCTACCTATTACCCAAGGTGAGGTATTGCTCTTCGCGCCAGTGGCCGTCGGCAGGGCGAAGGAATTCGGCTTCCAGGGCCTGGTCAGGCGTAAGGTCGGGCTACCCCATGGCCGACGTGGCGTTGCGCGAGCTGGAAACTAGCCAGTCGCTGCCCGGCGTAGAAGTAATTACCCCGGGCCAGCACGTCGATTGCTGGGACCACCTGGGCTGGAAAGACCCGTTCTCGGCGGCCGCCTTCACGGCGCGGCAGCGCGAATACGCCGCCGGCTTCGGCTCGGGTTCTTACACGCCGCAGGACGTGGTGAACGGGCAGTACAAGTTCGTGGGCAGCCAGCGCAGGCCCTGGCCACCGTGCTCAAAGCCGCCAAAGCGCCACACGCCACGGTCGGCGTGACCCGCACGGCCGCCGGGGCCCTGGCCGTGAGCGTAGCCGACCTGCCGGCCGGCCCACCCAGCCGGCCGATGTGCTGCTGGCCCTGACCGAAACCAGCCTGTCGTGGCAAGTCGGCCGGGGCGAAAATTCTGGCCGCCTGCTGCGCCACGCCGCCGTGGTGCGGGCCCTGCGCCCCCTGGGCTCGGTGGGCCCCAACGGCATCTTCGCCACCACCGCGCCGC
>JANPOR010000226.1:0-3412 GCA_031428075.1 Hymenobacter sp.
ACTAGGTACGATACCGCCGCTACGCGGCTCCCCTACTCGAACACCAGGCGCAGCGGCACCTGGCCGGGAAAACGCAGCAAGTACACGCCGGGCGTGAGGGCCCCGCGCATCACGCGCAGGTCGGCCGTGCGCAGGTCGAGGCGGCGCACCACACGGCCGGTCATGTCGAGGAGCTGGGCTTCGCCGAGCTGCCGCCAGGCGGCGGGGACAACAAGCTGGATGGCATCCTGGGCAGGGACGGGATAGGCTTGGGCGGTGGGCCCTACAGTGGCCGAGCGGGCGGCCAGCGGCGTGCCTGGCCGCTGCAGCAGGGGCCGCAGGAAGTCGCGGATGGTCCAGAACGTGGTGTCGGCGTAGGCGGCGTTGATTTCAAAGGGGATGTGGCCGGCGCCCCGCAGTGGACGCAGGGTGTTGGGCACGCCCACCGCCGTGGCGCGGGGGTTGAGGCGGCCGCTGCCCACCACGTACTTCGGCGGCAGCACTGAGCCGATTTTGCCTTGCAGGTAGGGTACGGTCATGTCGCGGGTGCCGTGCACGCTGCACAGCGGCACGTTACCGGCCTCGATGTAGCTAGCGCTTTGGGTGGCTCCGCTCAGGTTGACCACGGCCAGCACGGCGCTGGAGTAGCCGGGGGTGCCGCTCTGGCCCTCAATACCGCCCAGGGCAGCCAGGCCTATGTAGTCCGGCACTTTGCTGGCCTTGTCCAGGTAGCCGGTTTCGAGGGCTAGGAAGGCCCCGGCCGACGAGCCAGCGGCCACGATGTAGCTGGCGTGGACATGGTAGGTCTTGGTGGTGGCCGCGTCTTTGCGAAAGAAGCGCACGACCGCCTTCATGTCTTGCATTCCGCGAAAGGCAGCTTGGGCCAGGCTCACCGTATCGGCCGGCGACGCAATGCCCGTGGCGGTGAACCCGAGGCGGTAATCGATGCTAGCCGCCACGTAGCCCAGCCGGGCCAGCCGGGTGCACACGGCCACCATGTACGGATCGGTGCGACTGCCGAGAAAGAAGCCGCCCTGGTGGGCAAAAATGACGAGGGGACGGCGCTTTACGGTGTCGCCCGCCGGCTGGTAGATGTCCATCTGCAGCGATTGCATGATGCCCATGTAGTCAACTGCCGAACCGTAAGTCACCCCGCTCGTCACGGTCACATTAGCAAACACTGGCCGGTAGTAGCGGGCGCGGGTAGTGTCGATTTGGGCGGCGGCGGGGCCCACGGCGGCCAGCAGCCACAGGGCCAATAGAAGTAACGTTATTCTCATGATGGGGAAATAAGTGATCTACATCGAAATATAGGTTATTTACCCGGTCCGGCGACCGGCAACTGGTCTTTCGCCCCGGCTAAAGAGGCTCTCAGCTTCTTAAAAGGCTGGCACCGCCGGGGCCCTACCGGTGGCGTTTGTGCAGCGCCCCGGCCACCGCCCCGGCCACCGCCCCGCCCACCTTGTACCAAGCCACGGTCATGGCCTGGGTTTGGGGCGTGCGGTTGCTGGGGCCCCTGCCCAGGCCCAGCGGGCTTGGCAGCACCACACCGCCCACGCCGGCCGCCACGCCCAGCAGCAGGCCGCGCCGCAAGCTGTGCCGCCCGCTGCCCACCAAGCTGTAGTAAAGCGCATTGCTAACGACATCGCCGGTCATGGTGAGGACTTAGGCTTTCGACTCGTCGGGCTGGGCGGCCCCGGCTTTGGCCAGCAGCTTGCGCAGGCCGCGCTCGTCGAGCAGGTCCAGGCGGGGCGCGTCGCAGGGGCGCAGGCGTCGGACGGTTTCGTGCAGGGCGGTGAGGACAAGGCCCCCCACAGAGCCGGCGGCGAGGGAAGGCAGGATTTTCATGGCGGTAAGCAAATGACCTTTCCTTTTCAAACGCGGCCGGCCCGGTAGGGTTGCGCCATAGGTGGCTAGCAACGCCCGGTCAGGTTGTTACTTGCGGACCCGTCTCCAGGCTTGTTCATGTCCATTACTTTTCCGCCGCCGCTGCAACAAGGCCAGCGCGTGGCCATCGTGGCCCCCGCCCGCAAAGTGCTGCCCGCCGACCTGGCCCCGGCCCTTCAAATTCTGGCCGGCTGGGGCCTGGCCGCTACGCTGGGCGAGAGCATCGGGGCCGAAGCCCACCAGTTTGCCGGCGACGACGAGTTGCGCCGCCGCGACCTTCAGCACCAGCTTGACGACCCGGCCATTGGGGCCATTTTCTGCGCCCGGGGCGGCTACGGCACTGCCCGCCTCGTCGACGGGCTCGATTTCACGGCCTTCGCCCGGCACCCCAAGTGGGTGGCCGGCTTTTCCGACGTCACCGTGCTCAACTGCCACCTGCTGCGCCGCGGCTTTGCTAGCCTGCACGGGCCGGTGCCGGTGCTATTCGACCAGCCCGGCGGCGCGGGGGCCCTCGAAAGCCTGCGGCGCGCCCTGTTTGGCGAAGCCGATGCTGGCTTGGCGGCCCCGCCCCACCTTCTGAACCGCCCCGGCACCGCTGCTGGCGAGCTAGTGGGCGGCAACCTGAGCCTGCTGCACACGCTCACCGGCACGGGCTCACAGGTCGACTTTCGGGGCCGTATCCTGTTTCTGGAAGACCTCGACGAGTACCTCTACCACATCGACCGGATGCTGCTGCACCTGCACCGCAGTGGGCAGCTGGCGGGCCTGGCCGGGCTGGTGGTGGGTCACTTTTCGCAGATGCGCGACAACGCTGTACCCTTCGGCAGCACGGCTTACGAAATCATTGATTTGTATGCCCGGCTGCACGATTTTCCGGTGGGCTACGGCTTCCCCGTCGGGCACGAGGCCGAGAACAGGGCCTTGGTGGTAGGCCAAACAGCCCGGCTAACGGTGGACACCAATGGCGCGCGGCTGGCAACAGCGCTAGGCTCCTTCTCCCGCTGACTTTATGTAACCCAAGCTACGGCCCACAGCCACGCAACAGCGCCATGTGCATAGCCCAGCGTAGTTGGGCCAGAAGAGCCGCCGCGCGGCGGCATGAGGCCCAGCACAATGCCGCCGCGCAGCGGCTTTCCCCGTTGCGTTGGCTGTTAAGCTATAAACATGGTGCCGCTACACGGCTGTGCCGTACGTTGGGTCATTGTGATTGGCGTCATCCTCTTTGTGTTCGAGGCATACGAGGCCGAAAACTGCGGGCACGATATCGGGTAGCATGGGAACGAGGTCGTTTCCACCGTTCTCGATGTCGAGAACGCCTGGCACGACATCGAGAACAGCCAGCACGACATCGAGAACGGCGGGAACGAGGTCGATGACAGCTGGCACGATATCGAGAACAGCTGGCACGATACCAATGACGATAAAAGCGGAACCGTACGACGGCTTAATCTTGATAATGACAATTAGATACATATCCTATCATACTCGACAAATACCCTTAACTTTCCCCCGTAGGGCGGCCGGTCGGGCGCCTTGCCGTCGCTGG
>JANPOR010000227.1:0-1865 GCA_031428075.1 Hymenobacter sp.
GCACAGAGTTCACGGAGTTACACAGGGTTTAGTTGACCAGGCGCACGATTTGGTTGAGGAGCGAGACGGTGTTAAAGTTAAGCAGTAATCCCGCGGGTAGTCCGGTCAGTCTGAGGTAATTCAGGAGTTATCTTGAATAAATGGGGGCCGGGAGCTGCACGGAACTTTAGCTCCAGAATTACCCGGCCTTCAACAATCAAGTCGGCCCGGAAGTGCAGGCCCCAATCCATGCCGTCGTACAACACCGAAATGGTCGCCTCAGCTGCTATGCGCAGCCCCCGCTTCCGCAGCTCATAAACGAGCGCCGCCGCATATACCGATTCCAGTAGCCCCGGCCTGCGCACGGTACGCACCCGAAAGGCCGATCTAAAACCTCTTTCGTCAACAAATTCAACTTCATCAACATAATAAAAAAACTCTGTGAATCTCCGTAAGCTCTGCGCGCGGAAACTCCTCAGGGTTTGTTGGAATCCACTACCGGGCGGTTGTCGCGGTTGGCCAGTTCCCAGGCGGTGTGGAAAATGAGCTGATCGCGCCGGGCCATCGCCGGGAAGGCAATCTTGTCCACCTCGTCGGTTTCCTTGTGGTAGTCGGCGTGCAGGCCACTGGTGTAGAAAGCCACCGGGATTTTGTGCTTGGCGAAGTTGTAGTGGTCCGAGCGGTAGTAGATGTGCTCGGGATCGTTGGGGTCGTTATACTTGTAATCCAGCGCGATGGGGTTGTACTTCTGGTTCGTGGCCTCGCTCACGGCGTTCAGTTCCGACGAGAGTTTGTCGGCCCCCACAATGTACACGTAGTCGCCCTTGCCCTGGTGCACGCTATCCACGCGGCCCACCATGTCGATGTTGAGGTCGGTGACGGTCTTTTCGAGCGGGAACACGGGATGGTCGGTGTAGTACTGCGAGCCGAGCAGGCCCTCTTCCTCGCCGGTGTTGGCCAAGAACAGGAGGCTGCGGCGCGGGCCGTGGCCGTCTTTTTTGGCCTGGGCGAAGGCGCGGGCCATGACCAGCACGCTCACCGTGCCCGAGCCGTCGTCGTCGGCCCCGTTGAACACCACGCCGTCCTTGATACCGAGGTGGTCGTAGTGGGCCGACACTACGATGACTTCATCTTTTTTATCGCCGCCTTCGAGGTAGCCCAGCACGTTTTCGGTGGTGAAAGGCTCCGTCACCAGCCTGGCCTGGGCCGTCGCGCCGGCCACCGGCTTGAAGGGCGACGCCACCGCCTTGCCAGCTTTGGCCACGCTCTGGCGGTACTTGTCGAGGCCGGCCGGGTTGGTGCCCAGCAGCTTAGCCCCCACTTCGGGCGACACCATCAGGATGTTGAAGCCGCCCTTCTTCTCCTTGTCTCCGTCGAAGGCCAGGTCTTCGCGGCCCAGTACCGGGCTGTAGCCTTTCGGAACGGCCGCAAAGGCGGCAGCCGTGGGCATTACCAGGATGATGGAGCGCGCGCCGAGCGGGAAAATGGCTCGGCGGCGGGCAATCAGGCCTTCGAAGGAGTTGGGGGCATAAGCGCTGGGCTTGCCGTCGGCGCCCAGCAGCGACTTGCCCTGGGCATTGAGGGGCTCACCGGCTAGCAGCACCAGGTCTTTGTCCTTGTAGTCGGCCGGGGTGACAAAGTCAGAATACTTGTCTTCCTTGATGCCGTAGCCCACGAAAGTGGGTTCCAGCGTCACCGGCATGGCAAACTTACTGGTGAGGGCGGCGTAGAAGTCGCGCTTGCCCTGGAAGGTCTGCCCGCCCACTTTCACGGTGCTGGCGGCCAGGTCGAGGCTGGTGCGCTTCATGCCGAAGTGCTGGACGTAGGGGTTGTCGGAACCCGCCACCGGGCCGGCCAGGCCGTCGGCCGCGAAAGCTTTGGCGATG
>JANPOR010000228.1:0-8178 GCA_031428075.1 Hymenobacter sp.
GGTGGGCGACGCCGGCATCAATGCGGCCGTGCCCGATGACTTTTGGGAAATCACCAAGGAGGCCGTCATTAGTCATTTCCGGCAAGAGAACTATGTCGCTGGGCTGGAGCATGGCATCCACCAGGTGGGCGAGCAACTCAAGCGCTACTTCCCCTACGATGCGGCTACCGACGTGAACGAGTTGGACGACAGCATCTCCATCGGCGGCGATGAGCCGTCGCCGCGCCCATGAGGTCGCCCTCCGCCGTGGCGGCCGCGGCGCGCCGCCTGTTGGGCCTAAGCCTGCTGCTGGTTACACTCTGCGGGCCGCTCGTTCTGGGCCAAAGTATGCGCTTGCCCCCGCGCCCAAACCCGCCGCGCCTCGTCAACGACCTGGCCCACCTCATGCAGCCGCAAGAGACCGAGGCGCTGGAGCAGAAGCTGGTGGCCTATAACGACAGCACCTCGTCGCAGATTTCTGTAGTGACGGTGCCCAGCCTCGACGGAAACGAAATTGCCGATTACGCCGAGCAGTTGTACCGCGCCTGGGGCATCGGGCAGAAGAAAACCAACAATGGCATCCTGCTGCTGGTGGCCCAGCAGGAGCACACCGCCCGCATCCAGACCGGCTATGGCCTGGAAGGTGCCGTGCCCGACGCCCTGGCCAAGCGCATCATCAGCAGCACGCTGGTGCCCGCCTTTAAGCAAGGGCAGTACTACGCTGGTCTCGACCGCGGCACCGACCAGCTTATTGCCTTGGCCCGTGGCGAGTACAAAGCTGCCCCGGCCGCCGCGAACGGCCGAGGCAATGGGGGCAGGAGCCCCGGGTTCGGGGTAATCATATCTATTCTCATTGCCATTTTTATTTTCATCCAAATCAGCCGCCGGGGCGGTGGGGGCGGGCGCAGCGGCGGCTTCGGCGGCTTCGGCGGGCCCCTCATCTTTGGCGGCGGCGGTTTTGGCGGCGGCGGTGGCGGCTTTGGTGGGGGCGGAGGCGGGGGCTTCGGTGGTTTTGGGGGCGGCAGCAGCGGCGGCGGCGGAGCCAGCGGCAGCTGGTAGGACTTTGCCTCAACCTTTTGCCGGTCAGAACAGTATCATCCCCAATCGGGGCCCCAGGCCCCTGTTCTTTTAACTTCTTTTCCGCTGTGCTATGCGCGCTCTTCGACTTTCGTTATTTCTGCTGGTGGTCGTTCTTGCTTTCTCCCTCAGCAGCTGCGCCGCCATCGCCGACATCTTCAAAGCCGGGGCCTACACGGCCATCATCGGCGTGGTTCTCGTTGTGGCCCTGATTATTTTAGTCATCCGCAAAATCAGCGGCGGGGGCGGTAACCGGGTATGAGCCCGGGTTTCCTGGCTATTCGCCCTGGCGGGGCTTGGGCATGGTGCCGATGAGGCGGTCCCAGAGGGTGCTGCTCACGCCGAAGGCTACCTCGTCTTGGCGGTAGTGGTGCTGGCTGTGGTGCGTCCACCACACCTTGAGGAAATTCTTGGGTGGCGCGTAGGCATGGATGGCGTAATGCACGAATAGATAGGTAGCGTAGCCGAATGTGAAGCCGGCCAGCACCCCGAACGCCCAAGTGCCAAACACCAGTCGAAAAACAAAGAACAGCAGCGACGCCACGAATACTGTGATGATGGGCGGCATGGCAAGCCGGGTTTTGTCCTTCGGAAATTCGTGGTGGACGCCGTGCATCGTGTACTGAAACTTGGCCCGCTTGGGCGTGGTGGCCGGCACGTGGTAGAGGTAGCGGTGCATCGCGTACTCGACGTAAGTAAACAAGAACCAGCCGCCCATAAACAGCCCCAGTGCCGACAGCGCCGACAAAAAGCCGTGGGTGAAACCGTAGTACAGGCTCAGCAGCGTCATGGCGAAGAAAATGCCCACCGGCCAGGCGATGTGCGTGTGCGAAAGCCGCTCCAGCACGGGGTTTTGAAAGAGCTGGGCCGAGCCTTTGTGCTTGGGCCGCACGGGGGCCGCGGAGGCAGATGCTGCGGAAGTTGATTGCATGGATAGGAAATATTACGCGGGCAATTCGGCCTACAAATTTACGGCTCTCCGCCTAAACGGGGGTCCTGGCGGGGAAGCCGGCCTGCGCCAATGCCGAGAGCAGTGCCGCCAGCGGGCCGTTGGCTTCGGCGAAGCGCAACCGGGCCTGGGCATAAAACTGCTTTCGGGCCGCCAGGGTTTCGGCCAGCCATGCGGCAAGGTCGGGGCCGGCGGCCGCCAGCAGGGGGCGCCGGGCGGTTCCGCCCCGGCTCAGGCGGCGCGCCAGCACGGCCACCGGCACGTCGAGCCAAATGGTGAAAGTGCTAGTGTTTAAAATGTTAAGATTGTCGTAGAAGCACGGCGTGCCGCCGCCGGTGGCCAACACCAGCGGTTCGGGGCGGGCCGCCACGGCCCGTAGGGCGTCGGCTTCTAGCTGCCGGAAATGCGCTTCGCCGTGCTGCGCGAAAATGGCCGGAATGGCCAGCCCCGCCCGCACCACCACCTCGGCGTCGAGGTCCAGAAACGACCGGCCCAAGTGCTGCGCCAGGGCCCGGCCCAGCGTGGTTTTGCCCGAGCCAGGCATGCCGAGTAAGGAAAGGTGCATTTTTAATTATCAGTGAGCAGTTAACAAGGAATCTGTTTAGGAAATCAAAAAGGACTCCCATAGCCATGCGAAATTTGAGGTGCGACGCTCACTTTCCTCACTACAATGGAAGTCCTGCTCAAAGCTATCATCCGCATTTGACTATTGCCTTATTTGAGCGCTAACTGCCGCGGTCGCCGTGTGGCGGGCAGAAGTGGCAAAGCAGAACATTTAGGCGGTGGGAGGCGTGCAAGCGGTTAGGAATTGCTGGCCGTACGTCGTAAACGCAGTAGGCATGTTGGGGTGAAGCGCTGGTGACGGCCCATATGTTCCTCCAGCCAGCACTTCAAAGAGGCGACAACGCAATAGATTATCTAAACTCAGTTCGACTTTGCCATCAGGCCAGGAAAAATGCGTCAAAACATCTTCAACTGTTAACGGGCTGTCCGGCTCACCAGACTGCTCGCTGGTATCTGCGCTGAGATGGGCATAAATAAAGCGCAATACTTGAGCATCTTCCGGTGTAAGCTGTCGCAGCACCTCAATGAAGCCCGTTTGCACTCGTACTCGTTGCGCTGGATCGGCTGTGTTCGCCAGCAGGGCGGCCCATATGTCAACTAAGGATTCTTCCGCTTCCAGGGACGCAGCTTGAACGAGGGGAAATAATACCTTCGGCTCAACTGCTTGTGGCTGGCGGCCCACAGCGGCTAGTAGCTGTTGGGCCTTGGTGCCGAGTTGTTGGGCACGTTCCCAGGCAGCCTTGCCTAGTTGCTCCGCAGCGGGGCCGACGAACTTGCTGAGGGCAGCTCCTTCCATTAGTGTAATGAGGTCTGTGACCATAAAAAAGGGAAGGTTGGCAGTCGTATTTATGGGCGGAAGCTGTTAATTATCAACTAATCTTCACCCGCGGGTCTAGCACTGCATAGAGTACGTCCACGGCAATGTTGATGAGCACGAACAGGGCTGCCACGAACAATGTGGCCCCCATCACGACCGGGAAATCAAGGTTTTCGACCGCCCGCAGCGTAATGGTGCCCAAGCCTTTCCAGTTGAAGATGTACTCGATAAAAAATGCGCCTGCCATGAGCGAGGCCAGCCAGCCCGACACGGCCGTGACCACTGGGTTCAGGGCATTGCGCAGGGCGTGGTGCAGCACGGTGGCGCGGTAACTCAGGCCCTTGGCCCGTGCCGTGCGGATGTAGTCCTGCCCCAGCACGTCGAGCATGCTGGAGCGCGTGAGCTGCGTGATGACCGCCAGCGGCCGCACGCCCAGCGCCACGGCCGGCAGCAGCAAGTTGCGCAGCACCAAGTGCCGCTGGCCCGTGAATGGGTCAGTTTCGAAGAGTTGTCCGGTCAGGCTCAGGCCCGTCCAGCGGCTCCAGTAGAAGCCAAACGTAACCGCGATAAGAATAGCCGCTACAAAAGAGGGCACCGAAATGCCCAGCACCGAAGTCGTCACCAGGGCACGGTCCAGGGCCGACTGGGGCCGCAAGGCCGCTGCTGTGCCAAGGGCCACCCCGCCCACGCTGGCTAGTAGCATGGCCGCCAGCGCCAGCCACAAGGTGCCGGGGAAATAATCGAGCAAAATGCGGAGTACGTCCTTATTGCTCTGGAACGAGCGCCGCAGGTACGGTACCTTCAGCACCAGCGCCCGGTGCCCCAGCGGCAGCAGCGTCAGGCCTCCGTAGCGGGCGCGGCTGGCCGAGTCGCGCGGGTGCAGGCCCAGCGGCGATACGTCGTTCAGGTAGCCCACCAGGCGTTGGGGCAGGGGCTGGTCGAGGCCTAAGTCGGCGTTGATGGCAGCCTTGGTAGCCAGGTCGGTGCGCTGGCCGGCCAGGAGGGCGGCGGGATCGCCAGGCAACACATTAAACAGGAAAAACACGGTGCAGGCCACCCCCACCAGCACGAGCAAGCCTTGGCCTAGGCGGCGAAGGAAGAAAGTGAGCATGAGTGGTTTTGTGGTTAATAATGAGTGGGTTTGCGGTTAATAGTTGTTGTGAGGTAGGGTATGGGGCTGGCCCCCGCCCGTCGTTGCCCGAGGTGCGGCCGGCGGCGCGCACGTCCGGGCGTGGTCAGCCCCGCACCTTACCCAAGTGTTACTCCGCGCCAAACCCTTAGGTAGCGCCTTGCTTGTTGACAGGCGTCTCAAAACAGCTTCTCCACTTTGTATAGGTCCGGCACGTCGTGGTAATGGTACTTGGCCAGTATGACGCCGTTGCGCAGCACCATCAGGCCGGGGTTGGAGCGCACCATCGACTTGAGCACGGTGGCGTCGGCGGTGTAGTAAGGCACGGCCAGGTTCACGTCGTGGCGGAAGGCATCGAACTTGGCCGGACTGGTGCTGGTGATGGCCAGCACGCCGATGTGCTTGCGCGACTTCTCGGCCGCCGCCAGCAATTCGTTGATGGGCGCGAATCGTTCTCGGTCGGCCTTATTGCTGTTCTGCACGATGAGAACGATCTTGTTGCCGGTCAGTACCTGCTGGGTCATGTCGTTGCCGTCGAGGTCGTACACGGCAAAATCGGTGATGGTGGGGCGCGACTGCACAGGGTTGAGCAGGACCATCGACTGGTACTTCCAGGTCGAATCGGTTGGGAACTGGTCGAACGTTTTCGTTTCGCCGCGGCGGGTGAAAGTGTAGCGGTAGCGGGCCGACTCCGGGGCCTTCATCAGCTGCGGAATGTTGTTACCGACCTTATAGGGCAGAAAATCGAAGTACGGCTGGTGGCCCAGGGCCCGCATGCCGATGGCCACGGCCACGGCGGTGGCAATGGTCATCATCATCAGCCCCATCGTACCGGCGGCGAAAGTGCGCCGCAAAAACCGCTGGTTCAGGAAGGCTACCGCCCACAGGCCCAGTAAGAACAAGTCTTTGGCGAACGAGGCCCAGGGCGGCAGCTTGAGGAAATCGCCGAAGCAACCGCAGTCGGTTACCTTATTAAAAGCCGCCGAATAAAAAGTGAGGAAACCGAAGAACACCAGCAGCACCAGTAAAGCCAACAGGGTTTTGCGCAGGTGCCAGCGCAGCAGCACGGCCACGCCCAGTATCACTTCGAGTGAGCTGAGTAGGATGGAGAAGAACCGGGAAGCATCTTTAAAATTCAGGAAAAACGGGCTGATGTCCTTGGCAAATATTTCGAAGTATTCCTCCAGCTTGTAGGCCGTGCCCACCGGGTCATTCAGCTTGATGAGACCCGAAAAGATGAATATGGCCCCCAACAATGCCCAGCATGCGCGGGTAATGTAGCGCAGCGGACGCGGCGGCGAAAGCGGCGGCACGGGCGAGGCGGCCGGGGCGTAGGGCGTAGAAATAGGCATGGGAATGGGCTAACGGGCAAATTAAAGCACATGGCGGGCGGGGCGGTACCCGCAGTACCAAGCGGGGTTGAGTGGCCGCATCTTTCTGCGAAACATAGGCCCCACCTTGTGGTACAGCTTCGCGCCGACCGGGGTTACGCCCCGCGCAGAATGAGGGCAAACACGGCGTAGTTGAGCATGTCGCGGTAACTGCCCTCCACGCCCTCTGAAACCTGGGCAACGCCGCCCAGGTTCTCGAGCTGCTTCACGCGGTGCAATTTCATCAAAATCAAGTCGGTGATGCTGGCCACGCGCATCTGGCGCCAAGCTTCGCCGTAGTCATGGTTTTTGGCCAGCCGCAGGCGGCGGTTTTCGGCGGCTTCGTGGTCGTAAGTGCCGGCCACGGCGTCGGGGGTCATGTCGAGAGGCGTGCCGGCGGGCAGGTGCAGCTGCATCAGGGCAATGAGGCAGTAGTTGACGATGGCCACGAACTCGTCGTCCACGCCATCGGCAATTTGCTGGCTGCCAACTTCCTGAATCGTGCGGATGCGGTTGGCCTTGATGAAAATCTGGTCCGTGACCGACGGCAGGCGCAAAATGCGCCATGCTGTGCCGTAGTCGTGGGTTTTGGCCAGAAACAGTTGGCGGCAGCGGGCCAGCAGTACGTCGTAGTGCTCGGGGGTGGTCAAGGGTGGCGGCGAAGGGTAGGGGTGGGGCTTGCCCTCGCCCGTTGTTAAACGGTGTAGCTTTTTTGGCCAGCGAGTACCTTTCCGGCAGTTCAACAAAGCCGGGCGGGGGCAAGCCCCGTCTTCTACACCGTGCAAGATACTTTGTTCGCCGGCCCCGCCTCCCTCCTCAGCCCCCACGGCCGCCTGCTCGATTTGCGGCGGCCCCGGGTGATGGGCATCCTCAACCTCACGCCCGACTCGTTTTTTGCCGGCAGCCGCGTGACCTCCGAAGCCGACCTGTTGGACCGCGCCGGGGCCCTGCTGGCGGCGGGGGCCGCCGTGCTCGACCTGGGGGCCTACAGCACCCGCCCCGGCGCGGCCGACGTGCCGGCCGCCGAAGAAATGGCCCGTCTGCTGCCCGCCGTGGGAGCTCTGCGACGCACGTTTCCCGACGCGTTTTTATCGGTCGATACCTTCCGGGCTGCCGTAGCCGAGGCCGCCGTGGCCGCCGGAGCCGATCTGGTGAACGACGTAGGCGGTGGCACACTAGACGCCGAAATGTGGGCCACCGTGGGCCGCCTGCGCGTGCCCTATGTGCTGATGCACCTGCGCGGAACGCCCCAAACCATGGCCCAGCATACCGACTACGCCGGCGACATCGTGCTGGAACTGCTGCGCTATTTCCGCGACGGCCTGGGGGCCCTGCACACCGCCGGGGCCGTCGATGTGGTAGTCGACCCCGGCTTCGGCTTTGCCAAAACCGCCGCCCAGAGCCACGAGTTGTTGCGCCGCTTGCCCGAGCTCGGGGCCCTGGGGCGGCCCCTGCTGACCGGCCTCTCGCGCAAACGCATGGTGTACGGTCCTCTCGGGCTCACGCCCGAAACGGCCCTCAACGGCACCACCGCCCTGCACGTGCTGGCCCTGCAAGGCGGGGCAAAATTGCTGCGGGTGCACGACGTCGCCGAGGCCCAGCAGGTAATCCGGCTTTTTTTGAATATATTTCCTGAAGGATAAACTCGATCAGTTGAGCGGCCAAATACCTGCCGGGGCCTAACGGCCACGCTCGGGTTGCGGCCGGAACCGAGGCGATAAACCGCCAACCGGCGGCGGTACGCTTACAAATTGCACCGTCGCTGGCAACGTTGAGCCGGCTTTTAGAGTCTTTGTAGTGGCGCAGCTGTCTGGTGTGGCTACCGTTTGTTGATCATTCAACGCCTAATTCTTCTTGCAGCCGCGGTAAGACCGCTTACCCGCCCGGTCCGGGCGCATCGTTTGGCCGTTCCTTTGCCCGTTACCTTTCACCGCCCCGTCCCGTGTCCGGCCCGTTCCCCATCGATTTTCTGCGCTTCGGCTGGACGGACGCCGCCGATGTATTGCTGGTGGCCGTGCTGCTCTACCAGCTCTACAAGCTGCTGCGCGGCTCGGTGGCCCTGAACGTGGCCGTCGGCTGGGCCTCGCTCTACTTGCTCTACCTCGTGGTGAAAGCCCTGGGCCTGGAGCTGCTCACCACCATCCTGGGCGAGTTCATGAGCGTGGGGGTGCTGGCCACCATCATTTTGTTCCAGCAGGAAATCCGGCGGTTTTTGCTGACGTTGGGGCAGGCCACGGCTTTGAAGCGGGTGCGGCTTTGGCGCTGGGGCCGCCCGGCCGCGGCCCCGCTGTCG
>JANPOR010000229.1:0-4474 GCA_031428075.1 Hymenobacter sp.
ATTTTAAAAAAAGCCTTGGTCATCTTCGGCCAGCCGACGCGGTGAGCACTTATCAGCACATCGCCCAGCGGGCCGCCCACGTGCCGGTGCGCCAGCTCTGCCAAGCGCTGCGCGTGGCACCGGCCGCGTACCATGCGTGGCACCGGCAGCAGGGCTGCCCGAATCCTGAGCCCGATTGGCAAGTCGTCGTGCGCGAAGCGTTTGCGTACCACAGCCAGCGCCACGGCACGCGTCGCTGGCGGGCTGAAGTGCAGGCCGAAGGTCACGCGGTTGGCCGCTGGCGTACCCGCCGCGTGCTCAAAGCCCACGGGCTACGGGCCCAACAGCCCCGCTCGTTTGCGCCCCACACCACCGATTCCGACCCGGCCGTTGTTCATGCGCCGCCCCCAACCGCTTGCTCGGCCAGCCCGCCCCCACCGCCCCGGACCGGGGGTGGGTGGGCGACATCACCTACCTGCCTCGCCAGGGCGGCGGCTGGCTCTACCTGGCCGTGTGGCTCGACCGCTGCTCGCGCAAAGTCATCGGCTGGGACGTGCGCGAGACCATGCCCGAAGACCTGGTCAGCGAGGCCCTGCGCCGGTCCTTGGCCGTGCGCCGCCCCCCGGCGGGCCCATCGTGCACTCCGACCAGGGCAGCCAGTACACAGCCACCCGATTCAAGGATTTAATCGCGTAAAACGGGGCACTTCAAAGCACGAGCCGGCGCGGCAATTGCTACGATAACGCCCACGCCGAGTCCTTCTGGAGCCGCTTCAAGGCTGAATTACTCGACGTAGCTTCTCAGGATTAGCCGAAGCCAAGCTTGAAATCAGCCACCACGTGGCCTATTACAACGCTGAGCGCCGCCACTCCGCCCTCGGCTACTACTCGTCCAACCACTTCGAAACTCAATTTAAAACCACGTCCCAACTGTGTCCGGCTATTTTAGACCACCTCAAAAAACAGCGATTCGATTATGCGTAGCCAAATTTGCTGTTTTCGCGAGCTTCGTCGCCTTCTGGGGTAGGAGCCGCGCCGAGTCGCAACAATTCGTGATGAAATGCAATGGGGGTGAGACTGCCATGCAGGTTGCCTTCGAGGTCGAAGTAGGTACAAAGGACTTGCTCGTCATCCATCCCCACGACGGTCATGCCTGGGCCCCCCGATGGGAGATGAACCACGTCTCCGCGCTTGAATGTCAACATATGCGTAGCTGTTAAGTAAATAAAGGTCTACGCAAGTACAGGCTGCTGGAATACGGAATGGTGCCGCCCGGACAAGCGCGAATACGGATTAATGTAGCTCTTAGCTATGGTTACTTGGCATAGTGCACGGATTACTTACCGTACTCTAGCACCCGGAACGTGCCGGGTATAATGCTCGGCCGCGGGTTCGGGTTGTCGGCGGTAGCGGCCGGTGTGGGGCCGTAGTCGGCGGTGCAGGTGAAAAGGTGGTGGGTTTTGGGGTCGAGGGCAATGGTGCGGGCCCCGCGCTGGGTGGGCAAATTGGCTACCACGGTGTACTTATCGGGTGTGTCTTCGTGGATGACTGTGAACGTGCCCGACCCGTTGGAGGTGATGACGTTGTTAGTGCTGGGGTCGAAAACTGCCCCGTCGACGCCCTTGCCGATAGGCAGCACGGCCACTTGCTTGCCGGTTTTGCTGTTGGTCACGACCAGTTTCTCGTTGGCGCAAGCGCTGAAGAGGCGACTGGTTTTGGGGTCGTAGCCAAGGCCGGTGGGCTCTTCGCCGGGAGCCACGGAGTGGCGATGGCGCACGGCCAATGTTTTGGCATCAAACTCGACGACCTGGTTCTTGTCTTCTATGTTGGCAAAAATGCTGCCCTTGCCGTCGGTGGCTGGTGCCTCTACGTCGCCGCCCAGCTCGGCGGTGCCCACAATTTTGCCGGTCGCCCCGTCGAGCACAGTGCTACTGCCGCCGGCGTTGCTGAAGAGAAACACCCGCTTCGAGAAGGCGTCGTAGAGCAACGCGTCGGGCTTGGGGCCAGTGGGCACGGTGGCGATGGTTTTCAGCGTTTTCAGGTTGAACACCACGCACTGGGTGGTGCGCCCGCAAGTGATATAGCCGCGGTTGGCGCTAGGCACCACATCGATGCCGTGTACGCCAGGCGTATTGGCGATGGTGCCGATGACCTTGCGGGTTTTCAGGTCCACAACCTCGACCTGCGTGTCGTGCGAGACGTAGAGGCGCTCGCCGGCGGGGTCGACGTTGAGGTAGTCCCAGCCGCCTTTGCCGCCGATGGAAATGGTACTAAGCAGGTGGTAGGGTGCGGCCTTGGGGGCCGTCTGGGCCTGGACGGTACCGCTGGCGAAGGTCAAGCCCAGGGGAAGGGCGAACAGCAAGGTTTTCATTGATGCGGAGGGTTGGAAAAAAGACGTGACAAATGTAGAACGCTGATTCTGTAGCAAAACTGGTGGTTTTTCTTGGAAGTTAAGGGGCTTGTGAATAGAAGGCGGAGTCAGTGGCAAGTCGGTCAGGGCCAGCATGTGATCAGCAGTAGCTGATCCAACATGGTGCCAGCAAGCCTAACAACGTGTTAGCAGCGCCTTGCTCTGAATAAGACACCGCTTCTGCTGGTGCTCTGCCTCTAAACCAATGCACCGGCCTTCGGTTGGGCCCCCTTGGTGAGACGCGGATGTTGGAAATGAAAACTTCCTGGTTGAGGGTAGGTACCCCGATGGATAGTTATCAAGTAATCATTGAGTTGCCAAGATAATCGGTGGAAATGCGCTACTTTGCCTTTCCTGCTGATATTCAAATTTTCCTTTTATTTTTTCCTTTCCTGATGAAGAAACTCTCACTCTGCTGGGCCTTCGTATTCTTCTTGATGGATTGGTTGCCTGCGGCCCAGGCACAAACACCGGACAGGACCGTGACGGGCCAAGTGCCCGACGGAGCCAACCGGTAAGGGTTGCCTGGCGTCACGGTGCTCGTGCCGGGCACCACTACTGGCACCAGCACTAACGCCGATGGGACGTTTACCGTGGGCGGGGTGCCGGCTACGGCCACGCGGGTGCAGTTTAGCTTCGTGGGTTACCGCACTGTAGAGCAAGATATCACCAGTGCGCCGATCAGCGTGATGCTGACGTCCGAAACCCGGGCCCTCGACGAGGTAGTGGTTACTGGCCTGGCCACCACCATCAAGCGCTCGAACTTGGCCAACAGCGTGGCCACTGTAAGTGCCCAGGAGCTGGTGGGCCAAACCCGTCCCGTGACCCTGGACGCAGCCTTGCAGGGCAAGCTCTCAGGTGCCGTCATCACCCAAACGAGTGGGACCCCAGGTGGCGGCATCTCCGTGCAGCTGCGGGGGCCCTCGTCGATTATCGGCAGCAGCGAGCCACTCTACGTCATCGACGGGGTGTACGCCAACAACGAAACGTATGAGAACGGCCGCAGCTCCAACGCTTTCAACCAAGCTAACGAGGCGCTGGGGCGGCAGTCGGGTACCACCAACCGCATCTCGGATATCAACCCCGACGATATCGAAAACATTGAAGTGCTGAAAGGATCCAGTGTGGCGGCCATCTACGGAGCCTGTGCCAACGCGGGCGTCATCATCACCACCAAGCGCGGCCGGGCGGGCCAGACGCGGGTGAGCCTGCGCCAGGACCTGGGCGCAACGAGCATCCTGCGCCGACTGGGCCATGAAGACTGGACGGCCGGCAAAATCGCCGCTTTCCCGCGCCTGGGCGGCTCGGGCGACGTGGCCACCGAGCAGGCCCGGCTGGCAGCGGCCCAGGCTGCGGGCCACGTTTACGACTACGAAGATGAGCTGTTCGGCCACGTGGGTGGGCTGTCTAATACCAACGTGAGCGTTTCGGACGGGGCCGAGCGGTTGCGCTACTTCGCGTCGGCGGGCCGGGCCGACGAAGGGGCCATCCAGAAAGGCCTGGGCTTTGTGCGCAACACGGCGCGCCTGAACCTGAGCGCCGACCTAGCCAAAAATTGGGACGTTTCGTTCAACGTCTCCTATATCAATTCGGAGAACCGACGCGGCTTCAACGGCAATAATAACAATAACATCAGTGTGCCGTGGTTGCTGGCCTTCACGCCGAGCTGCACCCCGACGCCAACGGGGTGTACCCCGACAATCCCTACATCAGCGAAAACCAACTGGCCCTGCGCGACCGCGCCGTGAACACCGAAACGACGAACCGCTTTTTGCAGTCGTTCACGACCAACTGGTACGTATTCCGCCGCGACAACGCCTCGCTGCGCCTGAGCGGGCAGGGTGGCGCCGACTTCACCCTCACCAACCAGGAGCTGTACCTGCCCGAGGACTTGCAGTCGCAAAAGAATCTGCCTTACCCGGGGGCCTCGCGCTACACCAAAAACCAGCAGCTCAACCTGAACCTGCAGGGCGCGGCCGTTTATACGCAGCAGGTGGGGCGCACGGCCCTCACCACGCAGGCGGGCGTGGCGCGCATTTCCAACGCACTCGACGCCTCCTTTGCCCAAGGCCAGGGCCTGCAGCCG
>JANPOR010000230.1:0-3679 GCA_031428075.1 Hymenobacter sp.
GTGAGGGCCGGAAAGTCCAGTCGCCGCATCAGCACCAGCAACACCGGTACGAGGGCGATGATCTCCTCACCCATGTTTTCCAGGGCCTCCATCGTGGCAAGAAGCACGCTCAGGAGGGATGACCAGCACCTCGCGGCCCCGGGCCAGCACTCAGTTCACGCCGTGGCAAAGGGCCCCCGTGCGGTCTACGACCGTGAAGGCCCCGCCCGAGATGAAAATTAGGAACACCACGGCCCCTGCGTCGAGCAGGCCCTTGAGCACGTTCACCAGCATTTGCAAGGGCCCCATGGGCGGGGCCGGCCCCCGGTGGTATGAACCCGACACCACCCCTGGCGCTGGGTGGCGGCGTCGAGGTGGCTCCGGAACTCGCCGGCGGGCAGCACGTAGCTCAGCAGCGCGGCCAGCACGATAAAGCCCATCAGCAGCACGAGCGGGTGGGGGACGCGAAGGTGGGTCACAGGAAACGGGAGTAGCGCGAACTTTACGGCTCGCGGCGCTGCCCGGTCATCGGTAGGACGACGCGAGCGCCGCGAAGTACGTGCTACTCCCGCTCACCGCCCCCAAACCCACCGCCATGCCCCTCCCCATTACCCAGCTGCGCGACGTACCCGGGGCCCTCAATGCCCTCTCAGCCATGGTCACGCCCGCCATTCTGGTGTCGGCGTGCGGGGCCCTGGTGCTCACCACCTCCCAGCGCCTGAGCCGCAGCCTGGAGCGGGTGCGGGCCGTGGCCGCCGACCTCCGGCGCCTGCGCGAATCCGCGCCCGGCCCCAAGGCCGACGCCGAGGAGTACGCCTTCCTCGCACAGCAGCTGCTGTTTTCGGCCCGGCGGGCCAAGCTGCTCCAAAAGGCCATGACCAGCCTCTACCTCGCCTTGGGTATCTTTGTGGCGACCATCGTCGTCATCGGGGCCATCGAAGTGCTGGCTCTGACGGCGGCCTGGCTCCTGACGATGCTGGCCCTAGCGGGAAGCGGAATGTTTTTCTACGCCAGTCTGTTGTTAATCAAGGAGTCGAGGGTAGCGCTGGAGGACGTGGGGAAGGAAACCGATTACCTGATGCAGCACAATCCGCTGGCCTGATAGTTGCGCCGCTGGCTTCGGTCGGCCACCTTTTGCATTACCTTGAGAACGCTTTGTCGCTTTCCTCGGCCAATCGGGCCGGGAAAATGCGCTGGGCAGTCCCCGTAGCCGTACCTTGTCCTGACGCGCCTGTTGGCGCGTCCATTATGATTGAATTAATTAGTGAATGTTATGAGAATTGTTCCTTCGAATCAAGTACAGGTGTCGGTGCCCGACAACTGCCAGCTCCACGAGCTAGAAATTTGGGCTTCTTGCTTTGCCGCGGTCGAATCCGGGGCCAAACCGTTTGATGTGCGCAAAAACGACCGGAACTTCCAGGTCGGCGATGCGCTGCTGCTGCGCGAATACGATCCCGAAACGGCCGCCTTCAGCGGGCGCATTGCCCTGCGCTGGGCCAGCTACGTGCTGACCGGTGGCACGTTCGGCATCGCGGACGGCTGGTGCGTGCTGGGCCTGGCCGAGCACCCGCCGCTGCCGGCCGGTATCAGTGACACACGCCTGTGGTAGGCTGAGCCGCCGCCCCGGCAGCCCGCTGCCACCCCGGAGCCCCGTCTTCCGCAATCGTTTGACGAGCGCGGAGGGCGGGGCTCCCGCGTTAGGGGCCTAAAGCAGGGCCCCCGGAAGGTAAAAAATGGGCGGGCGCCGGGGCCGGTTTGGTTGCAGCTTGTGGCCGACTGGGGGGCCGGGTGGGTCCCTAGGGCAACCTTTTTCTCCTCCTCATCTTTTTTCAGGCCCAACGCGTTTCACACCGATACTCCAGCTGCCGTGGTGGCCAAGGTGTAGCAGCACCTCGATGCCATCAAGACGATCCTGGCCCCTTACCTGTTGTTCCTCACCCCCGACGAGCGCAAAGCCATGCTACGCATGGCTGACAAAACGGTCTCCTCTGTGCAAAAAACCACCGAATATGCCGTCAACAACCCCGCTTTCGTGCCCGCTTTTGTCGACTTAGCCGAATTGCAGCAGGACGCGGCCGGTATTATCGCGCTCACGCCCCCACGCCAGCAGTTCGAGCAGCTGGCCCTCGACACTGACAGTACCGTGTGGTGGCCGGCTCCGAAGCTTACGCCAACGCCCTCACGGTGTACGGCAGCATCAAGTTACTGGCAAAAAACAAGCAGACTGGGCCCCAGGCTGCCTACGATGACCTGAGCGTGCGCTTCCCCGGCCGGCCAACCCTGGCCGTCGTGGTGGCCCGCTCCAAAAACTAGGGCCCTAGACCCGCACCCCAAAACGAGGCCTTAGCAATCGTTCAACGGTTGCGGACCGCAGCACCGCGCCAATCAATTAAGTCGGTCGGGGGGAGTAATAAGTGGGTCGAACCTGCTTATTACTCCCCCCGACCGGCCTTTTTCTGCCTCAAAAGGCACTTTTTTGGCGGGCGGGGCCTCAACAGTTTCCGTGCCGAGCGCAATAGGTGCCGGCGCGGAAGCTGTTGCATCCGGAGCGGGGGAACTTAGGGCCAGCGCCGCCCCAAAAGGGTCTTCGGCGGATATAAAAGCGTCTTCGGGGGCCCCAAAAGCCCGCGGTGCGCCGCGGGCACTAGGCGGGCGGGGTGGCCAGCCACTCCACGGCGGGGCCCTCTTCTGTGAAGACACGGGCCCGGTAGGGGCGCTCGGTTGATAGCGCGCGGGCCACGTGCGGCCCCACGGCGGGGTCGGTGCGCACCTGCTCGACGCGGGCCGGCGAGCTGAGCACGGCCAGGTGCAGCGGGTGCGGGGCGAACCGGGCGGCGGCGTCGGGGAAGAAATCGTTGGCGAGCCAGTTGGTTTCGGCCACCTCAATGGGGCCGGTGCGGCGGCCGTCGAGCAGCCAGCGCGTGCAGGCGTGCCGCTCGGCGAGGGCGGCCGCGTAGGAATCTTGCGACTCGGCGAAGGTGTTTGGGCGCAGCCAGCGCAGGAAGAGGATGTGTAAATCGGGGTGGTAGACGACGGTGTAGGAGGCCACGGCGGTATTAGGCGATTAGGAAGGGATACAAAGATGCACATCGTCAGGTTTTTGCGTGGCGGCGCGCTTTGGGCCCCGGCGGCAGCAGGGGCGCTTGCAGCTGCCGGTAGGCCTGGAACAGAAATTCCAGTCGGCTCAGCTCGGTGGGGAAGGCGGCCGGGCGGTAGCAGGCGTCCACAGCCCGGTCGAGGGTAGCATGGGCCCGCACCAGGGGGAGCATCGTGAGCGGGTCGTAGAGGGTGGCCAGCGACTCGGCCGGGAACGCGGCCCGCGCCACCAACATTATGATTGGGCCCTGTGCTGGGAATATGGCCCTAAGTTGCATCAACCGCTCATGCAATCGAATCGGCGCTGTTGGCTGAGCTATCGAAGATAGAAGTACTGGATTCCAACAGACTAGCTGCTCCGTTAAAATTGGCTAGTAGCCTGCATTCGTACTGCCGCAGTTCCTCCACAATGGCTGGCTTTCTAAAATCATTGTCGTTACGTGTAACAAACAGTTTTGGGCCCCCAGGCAATAGCCGCAGTCCTGCTAGCACGGAGGCGTACACTATCGCATCCTGGGCAGTTAAGCCGTGTCGGAGTTGTACTGTCTGCGCTTCCTGTAATACGGATGCCGTCAGGAAGGGCCCGGGCGCCTCAACGGCTAAG
>JANPOR010000231.1:0-8453 GCA_031428075.1 Hymenobacter sp.
CCTAGCAGGCAGAAGCCGGCGTCGGGCGTGTTCGATAATTCCCAACTGCGTACGTAGCGCGCGTGCCAGTCGAGTACGGCCACCGGGTAGAGGAAGCCTTGGGCCATGGGAATGTCGGTAATGTCGGTGCTCCACACCTCATTCGGGGCCGTGGCTGGGCGGTCCCGTAGCAGGTACGGGCAAGGCGTGATGCCCGGGCCCAGGGACCGACAGGCGCGGCTTGGGATAGACCGGCTCGTGGCCCAACAGGCGCACGAGCCGACGTACCCGCATTTCATTGACGGCGTGGCCGGCCAGCCGCAAATGGTCGCGCAAGCCGAGCACGCCTTTGAAATTATGTTGCGGAAACTCCTCGTCGAGTAGGCGCACAAGAAACAGATTCTGGGCGCTTTCCCCGCAGGGCTGGCAGTAAAAGCTACTGCGGGCCAGCCCCAGGACTTGGCAGCGGGCCTGCACCGAGCCCTCTCCGCTAGCCTGCACTAGGGTGTGTTGCTGGGCTACTGGCATGGCCCTGGCGTTTTTTTTAGCAGTTGGTTTTCTATCTGCAGCCGGCCGATGGCGGCGTAGAGCGGTTCCACGTCCGGCGGGGCCGTGACGGCACCGCCCGGCTCGGGGAAGACCTACGCCGCCTACTGGCGCAGTTGCGTCTTCCAACGACTGATTTGTTCCACCGATCACTGGTCGCGTGGGGCCAATTCGGCCAGTAGGTGCCGCTCGGTCAGCGCGGCCAGCGCTACTTCTGCTTTGAACTCAGCAGTGAAGCGACGACGGGTGCGTTTGGGGTTCATGGCGTTGACTAAAATAGCCGCCATAAACTGTCCAACTTTTGGGGAGTACTACAGTAAAGCGTCCGCGACACGCTTGGAAAGTATGAGGTTATTGGTAGAAAGCGGTGCTGATGTAAACCATATCACCGCGATTGGTTACAGTTCCGCTCTTCATAATGCGTTTCTTCACGAGAATCTTGATATTTTAGAATATCTTATCTTTGATAAAAAGGCAAATTACAATATCATGTTTAATGTAACCATTCAGGGAAACACGCTGCGCATTGTCAACATACTTCGGCGCCTTGTATACCCGCTGGATTCTAAGTAATACTTGAAAAAAATGGAACTGGTTCATTACCTAGAAGCCCGCGGAATTGACTACCGCAACGCCCCGGTTCCCAAGCATTATTATCAAAGTTATTCGAAAGAATACCTCGATCAGTACTAGCCAAGCGTCAACGAACCAGCTTGTGGCGGTTACCCAGTCGGTGAACAAATCCCGGGCGCAGGCCGGGAAGTTGATTATGTTGACTGGAATACGGTGAGAAATCATCCGGGTCGCTGCCGGCACCCAAGGGCCCTCAGCAGGAAAGCCCAACTGCCTGGGGATAGAATATTGCGTTTCGAGGCCGCATACCCGGGAACGGCCATTTTCTGAGACACCCCGCTACCCTCCCGGCTTAACCCCTGTTCACCATTGTTAAAAATGCATATCGTTACTTCTTGGGCACTCCTCAACAGCTGTACATTCAGCCTAATGGGCGTACGGCTACCCGTATTACTGAGTTTTTTGGTGCTCGCTGGCTGCTCCCGATCCGGTGATGACCCGCCACCCCAAGACCTACTCATCGGCCGCTGGCATCAACTCGGTGGTCAGGTCGTCACCGAGTACGACGGCACGGGCCAGGTTCAAAGCACGACAGAACTGGCATCAAGCAATGACTTGTTTCTGGACATAACAACCACGGAGCTAACCACGTACCTTGGCATGAGCGCCGGCGGGCACCAACCGTATACCCGCACCGGCAATGTGCTGCATGTGAGCGTCAGGTTTAGTAACTCCATCGCCGACCTCACCATTGCCGACTTGACCACTCATCGGCTGGTGTTGACGCGACCCGGCCTCGCCGGGGCCTCCCCTAATTACCCCGACCTGATTACAACCACGCACATCCGCTAACGAGCGGCTCAAAGCAAAAAAGATTCGGCGCACACGCCAAGGCTATTTTGATTGCCTAAAAAAGCATTAGGTGCAGATTGTGTAGCCCATGTCTTGGACCGGTGCGGTGTTGTGTAGGTACTTAAGCTAAGCGCTCCGGTCTGAATCAGCCCAATATTATCTTCTGGAGCGCAGGCTTAATGGTACATAGTACAGTATGGGGCTACGGGAACTTCGGGAACTTCGAGAAATCGGGCTGGCGCTTTTCCAAGAAGGCGTTTTTCCCTTCTTTGGCTTCGTCGCTCAGGTAGTAGAGCAACGTGGCGTTGCCGGCTAACTCTTGGATGCCGGCTTGGCCGTCCAGTTCGGCGTTGAACGACGATTTAAGCATGCGCAGGGCCAGCGGGCTCTTTTGCAAAATTTTGTGGCACCAAGCCACGGTGGTTTCTTCGAGCTTTTCCAGCGGCACCACTTTGTTCACCAGGCCCATGTCGAGGGCTTCCTGGGCGTCGTACTGGTCGCAGAGGAACCAGATTTCGCGGGCTTTTTTCTGGCCCACCACCCGCGCCAGGTACGACGCTCCAAAGCCGCCATCGAACGAGCCCACGTTGGGCCCCGTCTGGCCGAAGCGGGCGTTGTCGGCGGCAATGGTCAGGTCGCACACTACGTGCAACACATGGCCGCCGCCAATGGCCCAGCCCGCCACCATGGCAATCACGGGCTTGGGGATGGAGCGAATCATCTTCTGCAAATCCAGCACGTTGAGGCGGGGCATCGCGTCTTCACCGACGTAGCCGCCGTGACCGCGCACGCTCTGGTCGCCGCCCGAGCAGAAGGCCTTGCCGCCCTCGCCGGTGAAGACGATGACGCCGATGTCGGGGCGGTTGCGGCAGATGTCCATCGCCTCGATCATTTCCTGCACCGTGAGCGGCGTGAAGGCGTTGTGCACCTGCGGCCGATTGATGCTGATTTTGGCGATGCCTCCGTGCTGGGAGAAGAGAATTTCCTTGAACTCCTTAATCGGGGTCCATTCGATTTTTTCAGACATAAATAATTGTCATTCTGAGTACGGCGAAGAATCTTACTTGTCACGTCCGCGCCGCTGGGATTACAAACACCGACAAAAGCAGCCGTGAGAAGATGCTTCCTTCATCAGCATGACAACGCATTAAGTAAATGCTTGTTTGACCGCCGCGCGGTACTCTTCAAAAAAAGCGGCGTTGGTCTTGCTGTCGGTGAAGACTTCCAGCACCGCCGCGCCGGTTTCGGCCGCAAATAAAACTGGCAGCGCGGCGTCAAGTTCGTCAAACGATGAAACTGGCAGGTAGCGCAACCCAAAATCGCGACACAGATTCTCGGCCGTCAGGGCTTGGTGGGTTTCGAAAAACTCGTCCAGCTCCGGCAGCTGCCGGGGCCCGTCGATGATGCGGAAAATGCCCCCGCCGTGGTTATTGAACAACACCACCCGCAGGTTGGGCGTGGGGTAATTGTGCCAAAAAGCGTTGCGGTCGTAGAAAAACGCCACGTCGCCGGTCAGCAGCACCACTGGTCGCTCGGGCTGCGCCAGGGCCCCACCCACCGCCGTGGAGTTGCAGCCGTCGATGCCGCTGGTGCCGCGGTTGGCAAATACTTCGATTTGCCGGCCCTGCGGGATGCCCAAAATATTGGCGTAGCGCACGGCCATGCTGTTGGCTAGGTGCAAGGCGGTATGTTCGGGCAGGGCCCCCAGCGCGTGCCGGAAGGCAGAAAACTCGTTGAAGGGCTGTGAGCCATCGATAAAAAATCTCGCTAAAAATTCGGTGGCACCTCGATTTGCCCTACGCCAGATTTCCCCGTATGGCATGGCCTGTACTCGTAATTCTTGCGAGAATTCGTGTGCAAAATCGTCTAAAAAACGCGCGGGGTTGGTCCGGATAACTTTCGTGAGAGAACGGAACACATCAGCTACTTGGCCAGAGTGTGGCTGAAGATGCCAGTGTTGCTGAGCCGAATATTTACGTAAGTAAATTTTTAGCGATTTAGAGATCAAGGAGTTACCGAGAGTAATAAGTAGGTCGGGATGTAGAGATTCTCTGAAATCTTCATTATCGCTACTCAGAAATACATCCTGAGACATTATTTCGGGGGTATTGCTGATTGAATCCGCCACAACTACGGCACCGGATTGATGCGCAAAACTCCTGATTGCATCAATGAGATGGCTGTCATAGATGTGTTGGCCAACAACAACTAGAATACGCCCGATTAGTCCACTGTAAGGCTGTGATGCGTGAGCCTCAGCATGGAAAGTATTCGATGGTATGTCTGCATCATCCCGAATAATCTTCACGTCCTGCTCGTACCCAATCTGCTGCTCGGCCTTTGGGTAAAACGGCTCGCGCAGCGGCACGTTTACCTGCACCGGGCCGGCGGGCGCGGCCTGGGCCAAGTTAATGGCCTCGTTCACGAGGCGGGCCGAGTGCCACTTGGCGTCGGCGTGCGAGGTATCCATCGGGAATTCGAATTCGCCTTTGGCGTGGGCCCCGTACAGATTGCGCTGGCGGATGGTCTGGCCGTCGAGCTGGTCAATCCACTCTGGGGGCCGGTCAGCAGTGAAGATGACGAGCGGAATTTGCTGAAAAAACGCCTCGGCTACGGCGGGCGCGTAGTTCAGGCCGGCCGTCCCGGAGGTGCACACCAGGGCCACGGCCCGCCGCTGCGCCTGCGCGATGCCCAGTCCGATGAAGGCCGCCGCCCGCTCGTCGGGCACCACGCGCACCGTCAAACAGGGGTGGCGGGCGAAGGCCAGCGTGAGCGGCGCGGAGCGCGAGCCGGGCGAGAGCACCACGTCGGTGATGCCGTGGCGGGCACAAATTTCGGCGATGTTGAAAATGGCCTGGAGGTTCATTTACGAAGTTTGTTTTAGTCGTCTGTCATTCCGAGCGCAACGAAGTAGAGCGCGGCAATCTTGCCTTTGATCGGCTTTATCCAGGCAGCGCGGCGGGAAAAAAAGATTGCCGCGCTCCACTCCATTGCGCTCGCAATGACAGGTGTGCGGCTGCTTTCAGATAGTTAAAACAGTGGCTACGGTTTGCAGTTTCATTTCGGTTTCCTGCCACTCACGCTCCGGATCCGAGTCTGCGGTGAGGCCAGTGCCGGCGTAGAGGACGGCTTCGTGGGCGCGCACTTGCAGGCAGCGCAGGTTCACGAAGAGGCGGGCGACGCCGGGCGCGGTCACGTTCACGGGCCCCAGAAAACCGCTGTAGTAGGCGCGGTCGTAGCCCTCGTGGCGCCGCAAAAACTCCAGCGCGGCCGCCTTGGGCATGCCGCCTACGGCGGAGGTGGGGTGCAGCAGGCGCAGCATGTCGGTACCCAGGTTGGGGAAAGGCACTGTTTTTAAATCAACTTCAAAATCGGTGCGCAGATGCAGAAGCTGGCCGGCCACCACGGTGCGGGGCCCTGTTTCGTGGTACTCGCGCAGCCGCAGCTGCTTGAAGCAGCTCACGATGTAGCGCGCCACAAGTGCCTGCTCCTCGATTTCTTTCTGCCGCCAGATGGCCGTGCGGGGCGTCGCGGCGGCGGTTGCCGGCTGGGTGGCGGCCAGCGCCACGGTGCGAAAATATCCATCGGCCGTGACCTCGGCCAACACCTCCGGCGTGGCCCCCAGCCAAGTGCCCACGCCCGGCACGCTCACCAGCGATACAAATGCCTGCGGGTACTTGGTTCGAAGCTTTTCGAAGGCCCCGAGCGGGTCGAAACCGACCGGTAGCGGACGGCGGGCAGCCCGGGAACTGACCACTTTCACCACCGCTTTTTCCTCAATAGCGGCCATACCTTGGCGCACCAGCCAGGTGTACTCGGCCTCGGTGGCCGCGGGCGGGGCCGGCTGCGGGCTGTGGTGCCAGGCCAGCTCCGCTAGGGGCGGGGCAGCCAACCAAGCGGTGAGGACCGGCACTAATTCGCGAGCGGCAGCCCCTACGGCCACGGTGGTGGGCCGGGCGGAGTCGTACCGCACGTCGGCAGGCAGGAACAGGGCCGGATTGTGGTCGGAGTCGCGGAACGGGAAAAAAGCAAAACCGGCCGGGGCCCCCGCGTCGAGAGCAGGCGGCAGGCCGGTGTAAGCGGCTTGGAGCGAGCGGGCCACCAGCAGCTGCGGGTGCTCGCTTCCCGGCTCGCGCCATACCGCCAGGGGCCGACCGGTGCGCAGGGCCCCGGCCACTAGGTGGCGCAGCCGAGCCGGCGCGTCGAGGCCTGCCGCAACGGCCGGCCACGGCAGCAGGCGGGGTTCTGGGACCGGCATTAGGCGGGGTGGGAACCGGTGGCCGGCAGGTCAACTACGGCCATCGTAATACGGCTGAGGCACACCAGGTCCCCGGTTTCTTCGTGAGTGATGCGAATTTCCCACACCTGCGTACTGCGACCAATATGGATAGGCGTCGCCCGGCCCCGCACCCAGCCGTCGCGCACGCTTTTGAGGTGGTTGGCATTGATTTCCAGGCCCACGCACGCTTGCTTGGTGCGATCCACGCGCAGGGCGGCCCCGAGGCTGCCCAGGGTTTCGGCCAGCGCCACAGAGGCCCCCCCGTGCAGCAGGCCCATGGGCTGGTGGGTGCGGCCGTCGACGGGCATCCGGCCTTCGAGGTAGTCATCGGTGAGCGCCGTCAGCTCGATGCCGAGGGCGTCGGCCAGGGTGGGGCGGTTGGCAGTCCAAGCCTTTACTTCATCGAGGATCATTGGGAACAGAAAAGGGGAAACAGGGCTAGTAATGGCGGCCCGCTGGCTATAAAAACCCGTACTTTGGGCCATTGTTCCGCAAAACTACCCCTAAAGCGTGAGGCCTCGGACCATCTTCCTGCTGCGCCACGGCCAGACCGATTTTAACGTGCAAGGCATCGTGCAGGGCAGCGGCGTCAACTCCGATCTCAACGAAACGGGCCGCCGCCAAGCTGCCCAGTTTTTTGCCGCTTATGGCCGCGTGCCGTTTGTTAAAGTGTACACTTCGGCCCTGCGCCGTACCCGGCAGTCGGTACAGGGCTTTCTTGATTTGGGCTTGCCCCACGAGTCACACACAGCCCTCAACGAAATCAGCTGGGGCCGACGCGAGGGCACCCGCATCACCGTGGCGGAAGACGAAGAATACCGCACCGTGCTGGCCCAGTGGGCTGCCGGCGACGCCAGCGCCCGCCTCGAAGGCGGCGAGAGCCCCGGAGAAGTGGCCGCCCGCCAGCGCCCGTTCATCGAGCTGCTCAAGGCCCGCACCGATGAAGAGACCGTGCTCGTGTGCCTGCACGGCCGGGCTTTGCGCGTGCTACTCTGCCAGTTACTGAATTATCCTTTGAGTTGCATGGACGGCTTTGAGCACAGCAATCTGTGTCTTTACAAGGTAGAGTTTACGGGCTCGGTGTTCGTGATAAAGAATTTTCTCGACGTGGACCACCTGCGTGACTGAGCGATAGGGCCCGGTTTAAGCGCGCCGGTACCGGTTGGCGTGCCCAACTTTTCGGACTAATTTTGGCCCTTTCAATCCTAGCGCGACATCCCGATGGCCGAAATCATAAAAATGCCCAAAATGAGCGACACGATGACCGAAGGCGTCATCGCCGCTTGGCTCAAAAAAGTGGGCGACAGCGTTAAATCTGGCGATATTCTGGCCGAAGTCGAAACCGACAAGGCCACCATGGAGCTGGAAAATTATGACGACGGCACCCTGCTCTACATCGGTCCCAAAGAAGGCGAGGCCGTGGCCGTGGATGGCGTGCTAGCCATCGTGGGCAAGCCGGGCGAAGACTTTTCGGCCCTGTTGAGCGGTGGTGCCCCCCCCGCCGCACCCAGAGCTGAGGCCGCCCCGGCCCACGCGCCCGAGGCATCCAAGCCGGCCCCTGCCCAAGCGCCCAAAACTGCCGCCGCCGCTCCGGCTGCGCCTACCAACGGCAAAAAAGCAACCGTGGTGCGGATGCCTAAAATGAGCGACACGATGACCGAAGGCACCATCGCCGCTTGGCTTAAAAAGGTAGGCGACAAGGTGAAATCCGGGGATATTCTAGCCGAAGTCGAGACCGACAAGGCCACCATGGAACTGGAAAACTACGAGGACGGCACCCTGCTCTATACGGGTCCCAAAGCGGGCGAAGCCGTGCTTGTGGACGGCGTGCTGGCCATCATCGGCGAGGAAGGGGCCGACATTGAGGCGCTATTGGGCGGGCAGAGCGGTGGGGCAGCCGGGGCCCCAGCCGCGGTCGCAGCGACTACAACGGTTCCGGCTCAACCGGCCACGGGCCCTGAGCCGGCCGCCTCCACCGGGCGTCTCGTGGCTTCTCCGCTGGCCAAAAGTATCGCTAAGGAGAAAGGTATTAATCTGGCCCAGGTGAAGGGCAGCGGTGATAACGGCCGCATCGTGCAGCGCGACGTGGAGGCCTTCCAGTCCGGCAAGTCTGCCCCCGCCCCTGCCTCTGCCCCAGCCCCCGCCTCTGCCCCAGCCCCCGCCTCTGCTCCAGCCCCCGCCTCTGCCCCAGCCTCTGCCCCCGCCCTTAACGAATATATTGCTG